>JASHYD010000909.1 GCA_030043175.1 Xanthobacteraceae bacterium
GGAGGTCAATGTCGAGTTCGATCTGTCGCGGCAGTTCTGGACGTATCTGGTGAACAAGGGCGCCATCGCCGACCCGCGCAGCTTCATCCACCCGGTGCCCCATATGAGTTTCGTGCACGACGGCGGCAACGTTGCGTTTCTCAGGAAGCGGTACGCCGCGATGTCGGCCCATCATTGCTATGAGGGCATGGAGTACAGCGAGAACCGCGGCCAGATCACCGACTGGGTTCCGCTGGTGATGGAAGGGCGCCCCGCCGATCAACCGGTCGCGGCCACGCGCATCATCTCCGGCACCGACGTCGACTATGGCGCCCTCACACACCATTTGGTGCACTACCTGGTCGGCCAGCCCGGCTGCAGCGTGCACTACAGGACCCGCGTCACCAACCTCGACAGCGCCGACAATAAGCGCTGGCGTATTGAGGTGCAGGACCTCGACAGCGGCGAGAGGCGCTCAGTCACCGCCAGATTCGTCTTCATCGGCGCAGGCGGTGGCGCGCTGCCGCTGCTGCAGAAATCGGGCATTCCGGAAGGACACGGTTACGCTGGGTTCCCTGTAAGCGGAATCTGGTTGCGCTGCGATGATCCCGCGGTCAACAAGCGCCACCACGCCAAGGTCTACGGCAAAGCCTCGGTGGGCTCGCCGCCGATGTCGGTGCCGCATCTCGACACGCGAGTTATCGGCGGACAGCATTCGCTGCTGTTCGGTCCCTATGCCGGCTTCTCTACCAAATTCCTGAAGCACGGCTCGCTGCTCGATCTCGTCGAGTCGATCCGCCCCGCCAATATCGAGCCGTTGCTCGCCGTCGCCCGCGAAAATTTCAACCTGACCGAATACCTCATTGAGCAGGTGTTGCAGTCCGAAAGTCACCGCCTAGCGACGCTGGACGAGTACTACCCGAAGGCGGATCCGAAGGACTGGCGGCTGCAAATCGCCGGACAGCGCGTCCAGATCATCAAGCCCGACGTCAAACGGGGCGGGCTCCTGGAATTCGGCACCGAACTCGTCGGCGCGGCGGATTCTTCCCTGGTGGCGCTACTCGGCGCCTCGCCTGGCGCCTCGACGGCGGTCTTCATCGCGATCGGCGTGCTGCAAAAGTGCTTTGCGGGCGAGTTGATAGAGCAGGCGTGGCTGCCGAAACTGAAGGAGATGATTCCTTCCTACGGCATCTCCCTGATCGAGGATGCGCTCTTCACCCGCAAGATCCGCACCGAGACCGCGCGGGCTCTCAAGATTGCGGACGTGAACTCGAAACCCGATGCAGACGCAGGCCCGGACGGTGGCCGCGCGATAAAGCCGCCAGGCGCCGCAAGCCCTGCTGCAGCCGAAACGTAAACATCAAGGCGCAGTAGCAGCTTGGCGTCTTCACCGCTGCTGCCGCAAAGGCGATTTCGATTAACGGGCCGATTTCGGAACAACCCCGGGAACGGTCGATTAGATCCTGCGTTTAATGAGGCCAGGGAGGCTAAAGCGGCTATTTCCAGCAGACCGAAAGAAACATGTCTACTGCGTCTCGACGCGCAATTCTCGGTTCCGGCGTAGCAGGTGGCTTTCTCACGGCGGTGGCAGCCATCGCGGCCGACGGTACATTCGGCAACCCGATCAACCCGCCGAGGGCGCGGTCAACGTCACCAACCCCAAAGCGTTAACCGACCCCGGGCCTCAGGACCCAAACCTTGCCGGCAACGAACCCGCTTTTCTCAACCCACCGGCAACCGACGTCAACGGCATGCCCCAGTTTTGGGCTTCGTTCAATCTTGCTCCCAAGCGTATTCAGAACGGTGGTTGGGCACGGCAGATTACCCAGGACGACTTTAGCATTTCGACGACGATTTCAGGCGTCAACATGCGCCTCGGCCCGGGGGGGCGTTCGTGAGCTTCACTGGCACCAGCAAGCAGAATGGGCCGTCATGACGTACGGAAACTGCCGCGTGACAATTCTGGACCAGAAGGGACGTCCAGAGGTGGCCGACGTGAAGGAGGACGATCTCTGGTATTTCCCGGCAGGCCAGCCGCATTCATTGCAAGGCTTAGACCCTGATGGCTGCGAGTTTGTCATTGCCTTTGACAACGGTGCAGCGTCCGAATTCAACACCCTGTTGGTGACAGACTGGGTCGCTCACACCCCGCCTGAGGTGCTGGCCAAGAATTTCGGAGTGCCCGTGGAGGCGTTCAGAAATATTCCTCTGCACAATAAATGAATTTATCAAAGCAATATTCCGGCACAGCCGCTACCAACCGTCAAAGCGCAAATTGCGGCAGCGGCGGGCAAGCCGCCAAACCCCTTCGTCTTCAGGCTCGCTGATATGCCGCCAAGCCGCGAGACAAACAGTGGGACGGTGCGGATCGCCGACAGCACCAACTTCCTTGTTTCGAAAACGATTGCCGCGACGCAGGTTACGATCAAGCCGGGCGGCTTGCGCGCAATGCATTGGCACCCTAATGCCGATGAATGGCTTTACATTATCAAGGGCACCGGACGTGCGACGGTTTTCAATACCGGGCCAGCGGCGATGACCGCCAGCTTTCACGCGGGCGACATTGGTTACGTTAAGAAGGTGCTCGGCCATTACCCGGAAAACACCGGCAACACGGACCTCGTGTACATGGAAGTGTTCCGCGCCGACCGCTTTGAGGAGGTGTTACTGTCCGATTGGCTGGCGCACAGTCCGCTCGACATGGTCGCCGAAACGCTGAACCTTGATCCATCGGTAATCGCTCAGTTTGCCAAGAACCGGCCAAACATCGTCCCGACCTGATAATACGAAGCTGCTTCATTTGAACGAGGCACAGCGGGAAATATCTGGTGGCGGGGCGCGACGCTCGGCCATTTCGGTGGCGGCCTCGGCAAGCGTTTCTGGTCCGCGCCGGTTGGCCATGAGGATGGGAACGTCTGGGCGGCGAAGAAGCGGGTGAGCGTTGCGCCCACCATCCCCGTGCGTCTGATGGCGTACGTCTTGGCGTTGCAGGGAATTCAGTTCGGACCGCGACGAACGCGGCGCTGATCTGCGCCGTGATCTCGGAATGGGGGGCCGGTCTTGGGCGGCCGACGCCGCCTGCTCGGATAGCCGCCGTCAGACGTGCTGACGCCGCCGTCGACAACCATGTCAGAGCCCGTCATGAACGAGCTCTCTTCCGAGGCGAGGAAGAGGGCAGCGTTGGCGAGCTCCTCGGGCTTCCCGAGTCTCAGCATAGGAGCGTATTTGGCGTAAGCCCTCACGAATCGCGGTGGCCTGCTCGGGAGTAGTCGCCTGGGAGTCGACCATCGGCCCGTCGACGACGCCGGGGCAGCGTGTTCGCTCAGATGCCGCTGTCCTTGAACTCGGCCGCCCAAGTCCGGGAATACGAACGCAGCGCCGCCTTGGTGGCCGCGTAGGTCGAGTGGTTCGCCAAGCCCATGTAATGCATGGCCGAGGACACGAGGATGATTGATCCCCCTCTACCCATCATCGGCAGCACCTTCTGCACGAGGAACAAGGGCGCCCGGGCGTTCAGGGCGAACGTGCGGTCGTAGTGGTCCGGCGTCATTTCGGGCGGCGGCACGTGCTCGACCAGGGCGGCCTTGGACACGACCACGTTCACCTTGCCCTTCGCGCTCCGGACAGCGTCGGCGACGCGGTCGAGGTCCTCAAGCTTGGTCGCGTTCACCTGGATGGCGGTGACGTTGGCGCCAATAAGCTGCGCCGACTCATCGAGCGCTTCCCGGCGCCGACCGAAGATGAAGAGGTGCGCACCCTCTTTTAAGAATCGCTGGGCGATGCGAGCCCAATGCCACTGTCTCCGTCGCTGACGACCGCGACCTTGCTTTCCAATCTCGACATAATACTTCCGCGAGTTTGGGTCGCAGGCTCGTCCGGGGACGGTGTTGAGGTACTTTTCCCTCTGCAGGTCCTCGCGCTCGGACCCTGCCCCCGGTCGGAGGCGGGGACCGGGTATGCTGAGATTGCACCTCAACGCCGGCCGCGGCACCGGCGTTTCTAAGGGCGGCAGGTGGGACGGGTCCTCGACGGTCCGCGCCGATTCCTCTCAGAAGCCGCCTCCGAGGAGGGGCACGGCTTCGATTACTGATCGCTGAGACCGAAGGACATTCGGCATGACACACGACGTCGTTCAAACCTCCGCCGCAGATACGCTCCCGCCGTTCGTTCCCACGACGTTCTGGACGCAATTTCGCCGTTGCACCGCAACGGTGAAAGGCGTGCGCCTGCACGGCGTTGAGGGCGGAGACGGTGCGCCGATCCTTCTGCTGCCCGGCTGGCCACAGAGTTGGTACGCATGGCGCTATGTGATGCCGCTGCTCGTGGGCGCCGGACGACATGTCATCGCTCTCGACCCACGCGGGATGGGTGATTCCGACCGGCCTGCTTCCGGCTACGAGATGCGGACAGTGTCCGCGGAGATTCACAGCGCCGTCGAGTCTCTGGCGCTGACGGCCGGCGGCCCGGTCGATGTCGTCGGCCACGACATAGGCACCTGGATTGGCTATGCCTACTCGGCCGAATGGCCGCACGACGTGAAGCGGCTTGCTGTGTTCGACCAGGCGCTGCCCGGGATCACCCCTCCACCTGCGGCTGGTATCCCTTCGGCGGAAACAAACGTGAAGACCTGGCACTTTGCCTTCAACCGGCTCCCCTGGACCATCACGCCGGGTGACCTCGACGAATATGTGCGGGTAACGCCGCCCCGGGTGCTACGCGGGCGGCGCTCTCGTATTACCGGCACAAGCTTGGCGCCGAAGGGCTCGCGCACAGCCAAGAGCGCGCCGAGCGGAAGCTCTCTATACCGGTGCTCGCCTTCGGCGCCGAAACCGGCGCGGGCACCGCCCTGATCGACACCATGCGCCTCGTTGCAACTGATGTCCGAGGTGGCGTGTTCGCAGGATGCGGGCACTATATGCCCGAAGAGGCACCACGCGCCGTGGCCGAGCAGGTCCTGACCTTTATGAGCGCATGACACCGGTTTTGTGTTCGCCGCCAGTTACGTCTCTGAGATCATCCCCGCGGCCTTATGCCAATGTGACCCGGTTGCCACCATGGCTCGCGAGAGGCGCCGACCAATCCGACGGGAGGCTGCGGTGACCTGCTCGGCCCAGCGCTACGACTGGAAGACCTTTGGCACCTGCGGGAGTCTCTATCCGCAGAAGCTTCGCCGGGCGTCGTACGCTTCGGGTCGGGACAGAAATACGACGCTCATGACGACGAGCATTTTGTTTGACAGCCGCTTTGCGGCGCGATTCTATGTGAGTGTTAATAGATTGCGGGGGGCACCAATGGATATCACCAGCCGCGACCGTTTCATCATCGGCAAAGCACTGCTTTACGCAATCAAGTATGTTGACAACCTGCCCGAGCACCTACGGGAGCACTCGGAACGCAACGACATGGTGCGCTTGTTGAAGACGCTGTGTCCGAAGACCATCGAAATGGCAAAAGGTAGCGAAGCCGCCTACCGCGACTCAGTGCTCAAGACAGGCAAACCGGTAGATATCGGAATCGCAAAGCATCACGCGATTCCGGACGACCTAAGAAACGCGCCTACACATCATCCGGCCTGGCGCCGCGGGTAGCGAAGGCTACACAAACTAAGAACCCCGATCCCATGCGCAATGCGGCGTGTGGCATGGTGGGATCGGGGTCCGCGCGCTGGTCCAGTGTTAGGTCGCGCCACCCCACAACCATCAAGGGCGCAACGCGTTCCCGACTATCGAGGGATAGGGTTAACCAGCAAAGAGGCGGCCCGACCTCAAGTACCGCGCGAGGGAGGTCGGGCCACACTCGGCCGAGGTGAACATCTGGGAGCCGACCGCGCGCCATGGCTTTTCGTGCAAGAAAATAGGCCGCAGGCGCCCGCGGCTCGGCGCCGACCTTGCGGCCCCGACTCCCGATGACATTGGGACAAGTAGTCGGAATCGGCAGCACGGCTGCAGAGTGGCGTCGGCCGCGCACTTTCATGACAGGTTCCTACGGTGCGGGTACGGACGCCGGCAGCGACTGGCGTGGGTGAGCGTTTCGGGTTCGGTCGACGCATGGGCGGGCTCGCGGGCGGCTCCAGAGGGCGTCAGGAACCGCACCGAAGAGCGCACGTTGTTGGAATGCAGCGGCAAACCGAGTAGCCGTACACGACCCGCCGCGCTTGGGGGCGTTCCAAGCCGCGCGTCCCGCGGACTGGCGGCGGGCGGCCAGTTGGGGATTTCCCCAACTGAGGAAATTCCTCGGTTGGCCGGCAGCGGCGGGCGGTGGTAGCGGTTCGGTGTGCGGTCGCACCGGAGCGCGATAGGCGAGGCGCCGGCGCATTGTTGCTTAGTGGCGGACCTCTCACACAACATCCCGGTCAGGACTATCGTGCCCACCAAAATAAGCGCGTCTATAGCGACATGCGGGTCGGTCAGCCATCCTTTTCACCCCGCGCTGTCATGCAACCTCCCGCGAATTGGACTGGTTCCACCGCACGGCCCCGCGCCATTGCAAGAGAAAGCCCGGCGCCGGGCCAGGCTCGGGTTGGTTTCGTTCTTTACGTAAAGAACATTTTTAGGCCGGGCGGCTACAGCCGCGAAATCGTGGTGTGCTGACCCCGTAGGTGCTGGCGATGTCGGTCAACATCGCGCCGTTGTCGCGCCGCTGGCAAGCCTCAGCCTGTTGGTGTCCCATGCGGACGCCGCGGGCTTTGGCGCGCACTCGCCCCTCGCTGAGAAGGCGTTCCCCAACCGCCAGCCGGCTTCACCATGCTGATGGGCGATTTCGTCAGCTTCGCGCAACTTAAGCTGCTTGTGAAGGTTGTAGTCTTTAACAACGGCACGCTCGGTTTGGTCGAGCTTGAGCAGAAATCCACGGGTTTTCTCAGGTACGAAACTGATCTTAACAATCCGGACTTCGCCACCTTTGCGCAGGCGATCGGTATTCGCGGCATTCATATCACAAATGCTGCCGACGTTGATGACGGACTTGTGGACGCGCTTGCGCATGACGGCCCGGTTCTTGTCGATGCGGTGGTCGCGCGCACGGAGCTTGCCATGCCGCCGGCGGTCACGCTTGAGATGGCCAAAGGTTTTGCGCTCTACACCGTGAAGGCGATCATGAGTGGTCGTGCCGATGAGATTATCGATCTCGCAAAAACCAATCTCTGGCGCTGAGGGCAATTGGCGATGGACGCCACAACGCTTGTTCTGTCGCGGACACCTGGATGACAATGACCTCGACGGGTCAGAAGGGTTCAACTGGCGGGCGGGCCGTTCCCTCGATCGGCAGCGGCCGGCCGACGCGATCTCGCTCCATTTCAAGACGGTGCTAGAACATGATCCGGACGGCCCTTCGAGAGGATGTAACCGCGACCTCGGTCAACTCACGGCATGGCTAGGAGCGAATGACGTATGCGATCACCGAATGCGCGCGGTCGAACCGCACAGCCGTGATAACAATTTACAACTTCCGCCCCGGGCAGTCGCCGACTTGCACTGCAAAGACCTCGATCGGTCGATTTCATCGATCTCCCGGTGTAACCGACAAATACTTCAGGACATCCGTCGAACTGCGCATCATCCTCTCTCAGCTTCGGCCTAGCTATCTGAGCGTATCATTATGGGACTGCTGTCGGATTTGCAAAGGGAGATTCAAGCAATCTTTCGTGGATCGTGGGAAATTGGCAAAGCACAAGTTGTTCCCGATCCTTCGACATTCAAACTTTTGAATGAGGCGCGTTGTTTCGACTCCGCGACTGTTTTGTACGTCGATTTGTCTGGAGCAACAGCCTTGATCAACAATTACAATTGGGTATTTGCAGGGGAGATATACAAAGCGTATTTATCATGTATCACAAAAATCGTTCATCATCAGGGCGGGGTCATCACAGCCTATGGCGGTGATCGCATCATGGCGGTGTTCGTCAA
>JASHYD010000910.1 GCA_030043175.1 Xanthobacteraceae bacterium
TCTCGGCGATTGAAGCGGTATCGAAGCAGGACCCGAGGCCGGTCAGCAGCGTCAGCACTTCCGGCGACGGGTTCGCCTTGACGGCGTAGAACACCCGCGCGTCCGGCAGCGCGCTGGCGAATGCCCGGTAATTGTCGCGGACAACCTCAAGATCGACCACGAGGCATGGTCCGTCGTCCTCGCGGCGGCGCAGAAACTCATGGATGCGCTCCGTCATGGCGCTCTCCCCACAGGCGAAAAGGAGCGGCAGGCCGCTCGATATGGCCAGGCCTTGGGTCTCGCACGACGCGCGATGGGGACGCGCCGGAGAGAGGGCCAGGGACCCTGCAGTGCTGCCTTGGATTGGATGGGGAGATCCCCGATCCGCACGCGCGGCAATGATGAACAAGCCTCTTCGGTAGCCCGCGCCGGTGGGTGGAGAACCGGCAGAGACCAAAAAAGCCCGCTCCGTCGTTGCTTTAAGCCGCGTCCCTCGTGGAGAACGAGGTGCGCCGGTTTCGCCTCCGGCTGTCAATCAAGTGTTCGGAGCTCAAACGATCCGACGACCTCACGATCATCGCGATCTCGCTCCGGGCGGCTGTCCGGCCTCTTGTCCGGATGCCCACCGACTGACACACGGCCACAGGCACGTGCGAAATTGGGCAACCTCGAAATAAGTGATTTCCAAAATTCGTGCAAGCTCTTTGCGCAGCCGGAACGGCCGCAAACTCAAAAAAATTTTCAAATTCACTCAGACGTGTTCAAACGCTCATTCGCGCCCGCATTCATCCTGCCGTCGTGAATGGCTCCACCCGCACGGCGTTGCGCACGAACGCGGCCATCACGGCGACACCGAGAAGAAAGAAGACGGCTTGAGCATAGAGCGCGTAGTCGGCGAAGCCGAAAAGACTGGCAAACGCCCAGCCGCCAGCGAAGGCGGCGCCGAACACCTCGGCGCTGATAAGGACCGCTGCACTAAGTACCGTGATCACGCTCTGCCACACGATGCGACGGGGCGCCGGAGAGGGAGACTGCGACATCTGTGAATCCTGCTTTCTACGCGCGCAATCTCTCCGAAATGGCTGGCCGGATCAAGACGCATCAGAGAGCAAACGCGTGGGCTAATTTGATGCAGGATGTGCCACTATCTTGTACTTTGCGAGGCCATGTGGGCCACAAACCTTCGCGGACCCGAGTAGGATAAATGATCAGCAGAAGCGGAAAAGATCCATGCCGTTGACTTCGTCGCCCTCGAACCCCGATCAGGCCAACCCTCTCCTGGAAGCTTGGACGCTGCCCGGCGGGACGCCGCCGTTCCCGGCGATCCGGCCGGAGCACTTCAGGCCCGCTTTCGACCGCGCCATGGAGGACCACATGGCCGAAATCGAGACCATCGCGACCTGCCCGGACACGCCGAGCTTCGCTAACACGATCATGGCATTGGAGCGCAGCGGCCGCGCGCTGGAGCGGGTGTCGGCGGTGTTCCATGCGCTGAGCGGCGCCCACACCAATGACGCGTTGATGGCGGTCGAGCGTGAGATGTCGCCGCTCCTCGCCGCGCACCGCAATCGCATCCACCTTCATGATGGCCTTTATGCCCGCATCAAGGCGCTGTGGGGGCGGCATGACGCGCTTGGTCTTAGCCGCGAAGAGGCGCGGGTGCTGGAGCGTTACCATGTCAATTTCCGCCGCGCCGGCGCGGGGCTGGCGGCCGATGCGAAGAGCCAGATTGCGGCGATCGGCGAACGGCTGGCCGCACTCGGCACGGCCTTCAGCCAGAACGTGCTGGCCGATGAGCAGGCTTACGCCCTGGTGCTTGAGGGGGAGGAAGATCTTACGGGCTTGAGCGAAAGCGCACGGGCGGCGGCGCGCGCGGCTGCGGCGGAGCGGGGCATGCCGGACAAGCACGCCATCACGCTGGCACGGTCCAGCGTCGAGCCGTTTCTGCGGTCCTCGGCGCGGCGTGACCTGCGGGAGAAAGCCTACGAGGCTTGGGTCGTCCGCGGCAACGGTGGCGGTGCGACCGACAACAAGGCCATCATCGCAGAGACCATCGCGCTGCGCGCCGAACGGGCGCGGCTGCTCGGTTATCCGACCTTTGCGCATTATCGCCTCGATGACGCCATGGCGAAGACGCCGCAGGCGGTCGAGGCGCTGCTCGAGCGCGTGTGGCCACCCGCGCGCGCCCGCGCCATGGCGGATCGCGACGCCCTCCAGGAACTGATCCGGCAGGAAGGCGGCAACTTCGGTCTTGCGGCCTGGGATTGGCGCTATTACGCAGAAAAACTGCGCAAGGCGCGCTGCGACATTGATGCGGCCGAGATCGCTCCATACCTTCGGCTCGACAACATGATCGCGGCGAGCTTCGACACGGCCCAGCGGCTGTTCGGCCTGACCTTCCGGGAGCGGCAAGACGTGTCGGTTTGGCACCCCGACGTGAGGGTGTGGGAGGTGTGGGGCGCCGGCGGCAAGTTCCACGGCCTGTTCTTCGGCGACTACTTCGCCCGCTCCTCCAAGCGCAGCGGGGCCTGGATGACAACGTTGCGCACGCAGCACAAGCTCGACGGTGAGGTAAGGCCGCTCGTCCTCAACGTCATGAACTTTGCCCAGGCAGGCGACGGCCAACCGACGCTGCTGTCGTTCGACGACGCCCGCACCCTGTTCCACGAATTCGGCCATGCCCTCCACGCCCTGATGTCCGACGTCACCTACCCGATGATCGCATGCACCCGGGTCGCGACCGATTTCGTCGAATTGCCGTCGCAGCTTTATGAACATTGGCTGGAACAGCCCGAAGTGCTGCGCCGCTTCGCGCTGCATTATCAAACCGGTGAGCCGATGCCGGAGGACCTGCTGCGGCGTCTGCTTGCAGCACGCACATTCGACCAGGGGTTCGCCACGGTGGAATATGTGGCCTCGGCGCTGGTTGACCTTGCGTTCCACCAGGCGCGCGAACCCGATAAGGTCGATCCGGCAGCGTTTGAGGCCGATGTCCTGGCGCGAATCGGCATGCCAAGTGAGATCGGCATGCGCCACCGCTCGCCCCACTTCCTGCATGTGTTCGCGGGCGGCGGCTATGCGGCCGGCTATTACAGCTACATGTGGTCCGAGGTGCTGGACGCCGATGCCTTTGAAGCTTTCCAGGAAACCGGCGACGTGTTCAATCCCGCGATCGCGGAGCGCCTGCGTGAGGAGATCCTCGCGGCCGGTGGCTCGCGTGACCCCGGCGAGGCCTACCAGGCATTTCGCGGCAAGCTGCCGACTACGGATGCCCTGCTGCGCAAGCGGGGATTTGCCGAAGCAGCGGCGGGCTGACGGCTTTGGAGGGTGGGTTTCGAATGGCGGCTGTGGTTAAATTCGTCTGAACGGGATTAATGCAGCTACGTCCTCACCTTGGAGGGGGCACACTCCGCAGCGCCTCGTACCGAGTGAAACGGGCGGATGCCTGGCCGGGACGGGTTTTTCGGCACGGATATGTGAAGATGTTCGATCGGCGCGCGCTGACTGGCGTGATTGCGAGGGCTTTGCCGCCTGATCAATCACCCTATTGTGGCCGTGGGTCACTCGCCAACGCGCCCGCCGCGTCGTCAGAATGAGCGATAGACGATCTTCGCTCTCGGGCGACCTCGATCCGCCGGAACGTCTCGCCGCCTGAGGGGTCGGACCCCTTCTCAAAACTCCGACGTGTCTGCGGTCCGGGGTCCTTTCCGGTGTAATATTCACGCGGATTGTCGGCGCAGACGGATTCCGGCCATTGGCCCAGCGGGTCGAGCGGGCGCTGATAGATGATGCGCGCCGACCACTGCGCCGACGCGCCGTAAAGGACCGCTTTGCAGCGGACTCGCGCATTGCGGGCTTCGAGTCCTAGTCCAACAGCAGTCGTGATCTCCCGCGGCAAAGGGACGGGAGACCGCGACCGTGCTCTCATAATGGAGAGCCGGCCGGACTTCATTGTGGC
>JASHYD010000911.1 GCA_030043175.1 Xanthobacteraceae bacterium
ACAGCCAATGCCCGCAGCTTGCCGGCCCGGACGGACTCCATTGTCGACCCTGAGGTGCCAAAATACACTTGGACCTGGCCCGCCACTAAGTCGATGATGGCGGGGCCGCCGCCACGGTAGGGCACGTGCAGCATTTCGACGCCAGTCACATTCCTGAACAGTTCCCGGAACATGTGCGGAAGGCTGCCGACCCCAGCCGATGCCACCGTGGGCTTGCCCGGATTGCTCTTGGCATAGGCAACCAGTTCGGGAACGGACCTTGCCGGAAATGATGGATTGACGACAAGCACGCCAGTTGCCCGTGCGATGGTCGCTACTGCAGCGACGTCATAGGCGAAGTTATACTTGAGATTCTGGTAGAGCGTCGCATTCCAGGCGTCGGTCGATGTGGCCAGGAGCAGCGAGTAACCGTCTGGCGCCGCTCTGGTCACCGATTCCGTGGCAATGTTGCCGCCTGCCCCAGGACGGTTTTCGATGATGAACGATTGACCGAGCCGCTGCGAAAGCCATTGGCCGATCAACCGAGCGTAGGTATCGTTTATCCCGCCTGGCGGAAAGCCACACACAATGCGATCGGGTCGCGCGGGATAAGCCTGCGCCCGCGCGATGCGCGACAACCGGCGATGCGACGGCGGCCGCGGCTAGCTTTACAAATTTGCGACGATTGAGTTTCATATTGCGTCTCCAGGCGCCGCATTCAGTCAACGCAATCGGTTTTGAAGAAATTGGCTTCAGGAAGAGCCGACCAACGGCACGCTGGCTGCGCGGGGTTTTGCACGTCCCGACGACAGCCCGCTTGTCAGCGCTACAGCAGCATCACGACAAGCGAAAGAGGCATAGAAGATCTCGGTTAGGTGAAGGTTTTCAGACGCCGGCCGTCACAGACAATCAATGGTTCCGAGACTTGGCGGTGTAGACGAGGCCAGCAACTTGGTGATGCGCTCGAACGTAGCTCGGTCATAGGACGGCTTGCGTCCGAGATATACGCTGGGTTGCGCTCGGCGCTTATGGTCAAATGCCGACCCGTTGAGCGGACTTGGTACCCTCGGCCTGTGCCAGCGCCCGTGGCGGCCATGAAGGCGATTAATGCGTCTCGGACAGCACACTGCATAGGGTCGGTTGTGCTGCCGTCGAACGTCATGCCGGTAATCACGGTGCGGATAATCGCATCCCGGCGCATAAAATCGCGGATGGTGTCCACTACGTCGATGTAGTTACGGCCAAGCCGGTCGGCCCAGCAAACGACGGGCGTGTCACCCGCATGTCGAACAGGCGCTTCCCCTGGGGACGCTCGGCAAGGCGAGTCCTCACACCGGACACGCCTGACGGCACTTTGGTTGATCTTGAATTGCGCAGCCTCGGCCTGAGTGACCTGATGGGCGGTGGTCTGATCGTTGTTCGAGACGCGAGCCCACAAGACAATCATAGCGCACAACTCCGTAACGCAGACGCAACCCGGCAACCCGCGCCGTTTGGCAGCACCTAACCCGTACGTTACCGCCATGACGATGCGTCGCACTTAGCGCCATCCTTCCGGACCGCTGGTTCAAATGGCGGGGATGGATCTGGACAGGATTTTCCAACAAGCCAGCAGATGGACGCGCCGCGACAGTCTGCGGGTCTGCCTTCGAATGTTGAGCTGCCATTTGACATTCGGCGCGCCACGCTCATAACCCAGGGCAGCCATTGCTGCCTTTCGCGAACGGCTCGTTGTCTTGTTAGAAGGCGCCATTTGCCTCCGGCGCCGTGTACACTTTGCGCCCTCCCACGTAGGTCGCCAGCGGATGAAGCTTGATGATCTCGTCCTCCGGGATCGTCATGAAATCCGCAGAAAGAACCAGGAAATCGGCGAGCTTTCCGGGTTCGATGGAACCCTTCACGTTCTCTTCCCAGGTCGCGAACGCATTGTTGTTGGTGGCGATACGCAACGCTTCCTCGCGGCTGATTTTCTCCTGTGGTCCGAGCACGCGACTTTCGCGGGTCTTGCGCGATACGTAGTAATACAGCGGGACGAACGGATTGTTGGATGTCGTAGTATCCGGATTGGGTCCGCCGTAATCGCTGCCGGCAATGACGACCAGATGGTGATCGAGCATTTCCCGCACCGGCGTCTGGCGTTGCGCCTGTTGCTCACCGATCGAGCGCACCGCGGCGTCGTAATTCCCAGTATATCCCGCCATGTTGGTCGACACGATAACGTTAAGCCTTGCGAGCCGCTCCATCAGAGGGGGCGTGACATTGGGAATGTGCTCGACCACCCATCGCTTGTTGCGGATCGGGCTCTCGCGGTCGGCAGCTTCGTAGGCCTGCAGAACCTCCTCGAGCGCTTCGTTGGTCCCCACATGCGGCGAATGCCGCCAACCCGAGCGGTTAAGCTCCAGCATCAACGCCTTGTATTCCTCCAGCGTGGCGTCGCCTTCAGGGGGATGTGGCCGCTCGCCGGCCGAATCGATGCGCAGCCAGTGATCGCCGAACCCAGGCGTCACCATCTGCTGGCGGGCCAAATCCGCTGGGTCGCTGACCGCAAGCTCCAGGCCCATGCTGACGCGCACCGTCAGTCGTCCTTGCCGCCACATCCGCACAAAAGCGCGCATACCGTGAGGCCAATTCGACAGGTCGCGGATGCTGGTGATGCCCAGCGCGTTTCGCTGCTTCTGCCCCGCCTCGATCCACTGTTCTTCTTCGCCCGGCGTCGGGAGCGGCACCACCTTATCGACGACGAAAAGTCCGGCGGGATAATCAGGGGTTTCCCCGGTCAGTTCGCCGGTGCTGTCCTTCGGGATTTCCTTACCCATGTAGGATTGCACGTCCTTGGAAATTCCCGCCTTCTTCAGGGCGGCACTATTCATTACGGCGGCGCCGCGGCGCGCGCGCAGTGCGACGATCGGGACATCAGCCGAAATTTGGTCGAGATCTTTCCTGGTCAGGGGTGCCCTCCACCCGACGCTTCCGAAAACGGTTTCAGCCGGCTTGGCTTTGCCGAACCCTTCACGAAGTCGCCTGACCACCTCCGCGGTCGAAGTGGCCCCGACCAAGTCGATCCCGCGCATCACCTTTGCGCTGTTGTAGAGATGGTCGTGGTTATCTGACAGCCCCGGTATGACCGAGGCGCCCTTGAGATCGACCAAACGGGTATTCGCGCCTGCGAGCGGGCGGATTGCAGCGTCCGTCCCCACGGCGACATATTGATCGCCCCTGATGGCAAACGCCTGCGCAATCGTAAAGCCTGAGTCGACCGTGATGATTTTGCCGTTGTAGAAGATGGCGTCGGGTTGAGTGTCGGTGCCTTGCTGCGCGATCGCACTCGGTGCGACGAGCACGTTCAACAGAGCGAGCAATCCGGTGGCTAAAGTTTTCATTCTCCTGCCCCTAGTAATTGAACTTGCGAACCATAAGACCCTGCCGACTCGATCCTGAAAATCGCGCGACCACAAGGTGGTCCCGTTCATGGCTTTCGTTGTGGTAGCCTAACGCAGTTCAGAGTGCGGAGGAATGGTCTACGCTGGGCCGCAGCCCCACAGTCGCCGCTCGTGGTCGATCTGGTTTCGGATCGCTGCCCACTACCGAGAAGTGCCATCCGTTGGCACCACCAACCATTCCTGCATCGAGGCAGGTCAGATCCCCGTGGCCTTCTCGGCAAGCCGATTCGCCAACTGGATTAAGCCCCAGGCGCGCGCAAGCGCGGCGCCCTTGGACAAGTCGGCGTCTGGTCGGAGGGGCTCGGAACGGGAGCAGAATAGTCCATCGTCGCGCTGGATCGATAGAGTCGCAGCGCCTCCGTTTGGCTCGAAGCGCCCGCTCGCAAGCATCAAACCGGGCGGAAATCATCCGTCATACCGTTTCCAAATCAGAGTGACTTTGCGATATAGGGGAACGACGTGATGGATTTGACGAGTGCCGGATTGCGCTCGATGTAGAGTGCGGCGTCCTCAAGCTTTGCATAGACCTCATCCATGGATTTGAGGGCGTAGTTCTTGAAGATTTTTTCGCGAATTTCGTCCCACAAGTTTTCCTGAGGATTC
>JASHYD010000912.1 GCA_030043175.1 Xanthobacteraceae bacterium
GTTCGACAGCAACGGCACCTTTAAGTCGCAGATCACCGGCATCGGCTCTCCCCAGGCGCTGTGCATCACGCCCGGACCCAACCAAGTGCTCTACTCCTCAAACTCCAATCCTCCGAACGACATCGACGTCGGGGGCGAGATCTACAAACTGAAACTCGACGGCGCTGTGGTCGGCAAATTCGGAAGGGCTGGGCGGACCGCGAAGGAATTCAACTTCGTCAACGCGATCGACTGCCGCAGCGAAAACGAGCTGTATGTCGGTGAGATTGCTAATCTGCGAGTGCAGAAGGTGTCACTGCATTAGCGCGGACGCGCGACAAGCGGACAAGCGCGGCGGATGACTCCAACCGCCGTTTGCTTGGTCCGCATGGGTCGTCTGCATTTCGTGTGGGCTCGAGACCCACCAACTGCAGCTGCTCTCTAAAAGACGACGCTCCGGCGACGAGGACTTTGCCGGCGAGCGTGGCGACCAACCTGCAGCAAGGAAAGGCCGCACCTTCAGAGAAGGGCTTTTACGCCATTCAAGCCGCGATACGGTCCGAACGGCGCGAAAGGTCTTTGCCTGAACGTCTCAACTGCGCGCGCCTCAGACGGCCGAAGCTCGGTGGCCCGGGAAGCCTGATTCAATCGCGACGTAGCAACCGGCCTGGCGAGCTGCGGGGCGCTGCAAGCCGGTCGGCCACACCGGTGACGTGCATTGCTTCGGTTGGCCAGGTCTCACCGGCGCATTGCGCACGATCCAGATTTCTAGTGCAATCCGCGCGAACGAGCACTCCAGAAGCGACGGGGTGCTGTCAAGTTCCGGGGGTTGTTCTTGCGCGAAAAAGAACTCCGCATCGCACTGGTCTGCTTCGGTGGCGTTTCGCTCGCGGTCTATATGCATGGCGTTTGCACGGAAATCCTGAAGCTCGTGCGTGCCTCAAGCGCCTTGCACCGGATTACCGACCGTTCTCGTCGAGCCAAGGCCGCGTTCTTCGACCAAGCGGACCCAAGGGACCCGGAATACGATACTGAGTCCGACTATTTTGAGCTCTTGCAGAAGATCGGCCACAAGATAGAGCTGCGCGTCATCGTCGACATCCTCGCCGGTGCCTCGGCCGGGGGGATCAACGCAACCTTGCTGGCACGTGCGCTGAGCCATGATCTGCCAACCCGGCGACTGCGTGATCTGTGGCTCGACAACGCCGATGTCACTGTCCTGCTCGCACCTGAAGCGCGCGCCGGAAGATGGAGCAAGTGGATTCTAAAACCATTCATCTGGGGTGCGGCAGCGACCGGCTTGTTCAACGCGGTGCGGGACAACGAGGTACGCCGGAAACTATCGCTCTTCCTGCGCTCGCGCTGGTTCAAACCGCCGTTCTATGGCGCCGGAATGGCCGGATTAATGTACGACGCCGCAATGGCTATGGGTGATGCGAAAACGCCTTCAGCCTCGCTCCTGCCGACCGGGCAGGGCCTCGATTTGTTCGTGACCCTCACCGATTACTACGGCTACCAACAGCTTTTGCCGATTCACGACCCTCCCTTTGTCTATGAACTCGAACATCGCCATGTGCTGCATTTTACCTATCGCCGCCGGCCAGGCGGTAAGGTCGAGAGCGACTTCGATCTTGAAAACCTGCCGGCGCTTGCATTTGCCGCACGGGCGACGTCTTCATTCCCCGGCGCGTTTCCGCCGGCGCAGCTTGTGGAGATTGATGAGTTGGTGGCGAGCCGCGGCGTAAAATGGCCGCGCCGGAAACAGTTCATCACGCGCAATTTCGAACGTTATCTCAGGGCGAATGTTGATCCCGCGACCGCCTCATTCATTGATGGCGCCGTACTCAACAACCGCCCGTTCCGTGAAGCAATTTCGGCGATCCACGGCCGCCCCGCCTATCGCGATATCGACCGCAGGCTAGTTTATATCGATGCCAATCCGGCATCGGTGGCGTCCAGCACTTACAGCAAGCCGCCAGGTTTTTTCTCGACGCTGAAGGGAGCGCTCTCGGACCTTCCCTCCGCCCAGCCGATCGCGAACGAACTGGCGTGGGTGATCAACCTCAAGGCCGAGGTCCGGGGCATTAACTCGATCATCGAAGGCGCCCGACCCCACGTCAACGAACTCGTTGGTGACATTATCGACAAGCCGCTTGATCGCCGGTTCACAGCCGATGAAATCCGCGGCTGGCGTGAGGAGGTTAATGCACGCGTCGCCCGTGAAGCAGGCTTTGCGCACGAGGGCTATGCGCGCTTGAAACTCGCCTCGGTGCAACAGTTCGTCGCTCGCCTGTTCGTGAAGATTTGCGGTAGACCTCCCAACTCGCCGCTTGCCCGTGCCATCGAGGACGTTGTCAACGCCTGGGCGGTCCATCGCGGCATCGTCTACCACAAGGCCGAGGGCGAGGTGCTCAAGCGCGAGAGCGCAGAGGTGCCGCAGCTGCCGCCCTGGGTCGAATTTTTCCTCACCTTCGATGTCGATTATCGAAAACGCCGGTTACATTTTCTGATCGAGGGCCAAAATCGAATTTATCGGCTGCTCGACGAGGAGCGGTTTCCCGGGCTCGATCCCGCGGTCGTCGACCGGCTTAAGCGGGAGTTCTATGTCCGGCTCGATGTCTTGCAGCAACGCGTCGAAGTCAAGGCCTTCAGCCCGCGAATCCATTCACTGGTGACAAAACTATTCCCGGATGAAGTCCCGGCGGCAAAGACAAGGGATCGTGCATTTTATGCGCGCCAATTCATCGCCCGTGATAATGTCCAGGATCTCGACCGGCTGGTGGAGGCGTTAGGTAAGGAAATCAATCTCCACGCCAGCACGCATGATGTGGACGAACTCTTGGCCTCGCTCGATCCTGCCGAGTGGCATCAGGACGCCCGTCGCGAGGTCTTGGTCAACTATCTCGGCTTTCCGTTCTGGGATGTGCTCACTTTCTCGGTTACGACAGGGCGCGAGACAGGCGAACTACACGAGATTCTTGTTGACCGCATCAGCCCACAGGAGGTGCATACGCTCAAAGGCTTCGAAGGCGTGAAAAGTCTAAAAGGAATCGGCTTCGACAATTTCGCGGGATTCTTTTCCCGGCGCTACCGCGAGAACGACTATCTGCTTGGCCGGCTCCATGCGCTCGACCGCCTCATGGACATGGTCTGCGACGCGGCAGGAGGCAGGGTACAGTATGACGGAATCGACGTGCTCGGGCTGAAGCGGCGGGCGTTTGAACGCATCTTGAACGCCGAGGAACCTTGCCTCATTCATAGCAAGGAGCTGATCGCCGGCCTCAGGCGCTGCATTTCAGACATTTTGGCGCGTTGACCGGGACTATCGCGGCTGCTCGGACAGGCCGATTGCCGCTCGCCGTGAAAGACGGCCGGTGGGGACATCGCGCCCCTTTGCCGGGCGACAGGAATTGGCGTAGCTTGCAATCGCAAGCTGCCGAGCACACCGTTGCCGAAATTGGGCGGTCAATGTGGGGCGGACCAAGGTTGGGAAAGTTCAATGAAACAACTGATGACAATCCTGTTTGCGGGAATCGTAATCGGCCTTGCTGAGCCGGCGATGGCAGCTGAGGCTCTTTCCAGGGATATCGCAGCCCGCGTCGAAGCAATTCCGATTCAAACCTTAACGATTTCCGACGAACAGTTTCTCAAGGGCGATGCGTCCGGACAGCCAGCCACGATCGCCGGAGTGTTGCGAGTTGCGCAAGGCTCCGGCCGTCTTCCGGTGGTCATCCTGGTGGCCGGATCAGGCGGCTTTAACGCGAATACGGATGTATGGGACAGGCAATTTGAATCGATGGGCATTTCTACGTTCGTGATGGATTCATTCGCTGGACGCGGAATCGTCAGCACGGTGGTCGATCAGTCGCAACTGGGACGGTTGACCATGATTGTCGACCTGTATCGGAGCCTTGCGGTCCTAGCTGCTCATCCACGCGTCGATCCAAATCGGATTGCAGTTATGGGATTCTCTCGGGG
>JASHYD010000913.1 GCA_030043175.1 Xanthobacteraceae bacterium
GTGAATGCCATCGCGCCGAACGCGCCGATCGGCGCCACCCGCACGATGATGCGGATGATGCCGAAGAAGACCCCCGCCGCCTTGTCGATCGCACCGGCGATTTGTTCACCCGCCTTGCCCATCAGCGAGATGGAAAAGCCCGACAAAATCGATATGAGCAGGACCTGTAGCAGGTCGCCGTGCGCGAGCGCATCGAAAAACGAATCCGGTATGATTGCCATCAGGTGCGCGACCAGACTGTCGTCCTTGGCGCGCGTCACATAGGTGGAAACGGCTTTTGGATCGATCGCAGCGGCGTCGATGTTAAAGCCGCTGCCCGGATGCACCAGTTCGCCGATGATAAGGCCGAGCGCCAGCGCGAACGTCGAGACCGCCTCGAAATACAGCAGAGTCTTCACGCCGATTCGCCCGACCTTCTTGAGATCGCTGATCGAGGCGATGCCGTGTACGACCGTGCAGAAAATAACCGGCGCGATCATCATTCGGATCAGCGCGATGAAGCCGTCGCCGAGCGGCTTCATCGCCTTGCCGGCATCGGGGAAAAAATACCCGACCAGGACGCCGACCGCGATCGCGATCAGTACCTGGATGTAAAGTATCCTGTACCAGGGATGATGGGTGGCCGGGATGGAGGCCCGAGCAGGTGTTGTGGCGTCCATGGGTCAATCCTTAAAAAAAGCGCGCAGCTCGCGATAGGTCTCATCGGGCGCCTCTTCGGAGAGGTAGTGGCCGCAGGGCAGCGCGGTCGCGCCACGAATGTCGGACGCATAGCTGCGCCACACTTGGGCCGGGCGGTGATTGCGCCCGACCGCCCCGCTGGCCCCCCACAGCAGCAGAACTGGGCACTCAATCTTTGCCCCGGCGGCAAAATCCGCGGTGTCCATGTCGAAGTCCACTCCGAACGTGGCGCGATAATCCTCGCACATGGCGTGGACGGTGGCAGGGTTGCGAAAGCAGCGCATGTACTCGCCGAGCGCCTCCTCCCCGAAAAAGCTCAAGCCTTTTTCGGTTTTGGCGAGCTTGCGGGTGATGAAATAGTCCGGATCGGCGCTCATCAACCGCTCCGGCAGATCGAACGGCTGAATCATGAAGAACCAATGATATGAAGCCTTTCCCCATTCGCGGGTGATGTGGTTGAACAGATGGTGCTGGGGAATGATGTCCAGGATGGCAGCGCGGGCGACCTTATCGGGGTGATCGAGCGCCATGCGATGCAGCACCCTGGCACCGCGGTCATGACCGGCTGCCATGAAGCGATCGAAGCCGAGCGCCGCCATCACCTCGACCTGGTCCTGCGCCATGGCTCGAAACGAGTAAGCGGCGTGATCGTCGCCGCCCGGCGGTTTTTCGGAATCCCCGTAACCCCGCAGGTCGGTGCAGACCACGGTGAATTCCTCAGCGAGCCGCGGCGCGAATTTGTGCCAGGTCGCATGCGTGAACGGGTTGCCGTGCAACAGCAACAGCGGCGGGCCGCTGCCGCCGTGAACCGTAACGATGCGCGCCCCGCTGGTCGCGATCTCGCGGCGGGTAAAGTTTTCGAACATATGCGGGTCACGTGTCAGAGGCAGATGACGGAAAACGGATGACGAAGAATGGGGGACCTCCGCATCAATCCGCCGTCGCGCCGCTCGTCTTGATCGGGCCGGCCCATTTGCCAATTTCGCTTTTCACGAAATTCGCCAGATAGGCCGGGGTGGCGCGATCGTCGGGCTCGATCTGGGCGCCCAGCCCCTCGAGGCGGTCCTTCACCAGCGCGCTATGCATCGCCTGCAAGGCGGCCTCGTTGAGCTTGTTGACGATTGCATCCGGCGTGTTCTTGGGCAGGAAGATCGCGTTCCACGTATAGGCTTCGGCATTCGCAAAGCCCTGTTCTACCGTGGTCGGCACGTTCGGCAGGGCCGGCGAGCGCGTCTTGTTCATCAACGCAATCGCCTTTACGGTGCCGCCGTCGATTTGCGCCTTGGCGGTGGTGACAATATCGCAAAGATAATCGATGCGGCCGGCTTGAAGATCTTGCATGGCCGGTCCGGTGCCGCGATAAGGCACATGGGTGACATGCGTTCCCATGGCGACGTCCAGCACCACGCAGGCGAGATGGGTCGCCGAGCCGGCGCCGGCCGAGCCGAAACTCATCTTGTCCTGGTTTTTCTTGGTGTACGCGACGAATTCCTGGAGATTGCTGACCGGCAAATCCTTGCGGGTGATCAGCACCGTCGGGATTTCGGCGATCAACGCCACGGCCGTGAAGTCGGCCCCCGCATTGTAGAGCGGCCGCTTGTAAAGGGTCTGGTTCTGGGCATGCGTGCCCACAGTGCCGAGAACGATGTTGTAGCCGTCGGGCGCCGCCTGGGCGACCCGTAGCGACCCCGTCATCCCGCCGGCACCGCCGACATTTTCAATGATGACCTGCTGCCCGAGCACCTCCCCCATCCGCTGGCCGACGAGGCGCC
This sequence comes from Xanthobacteraceae bacterium, assembly GCA_030043175.1. The sequence goes on from JASHYD010000913.1 coordinate 2,451, forward strand.
CCAACACGTCGGTCGGGCCACCGGCCGCGAACGGAATGACCATGGTAATCGGCCGGTTTGGATAGCTCTGCGCCGAAGCGGCGGCCGTCAGGCCCGCAACGCAGATTGCGAGCGCGGTGATGAAACTGAACGTCTTGCGCATGCTTTCCTCCCGGAACTGACGGCACCATCGGGCAAATCAGGGTGATCGGTCAAGCTGGACGTGCCGCGTTGCTTGCGCCGTTGGCCGGCCGCTACCACGTCACACCGAATCCTGCCGCAACGCAAAGCCGTCGCGGGCAGACCGGCCGTCGTAAGAGTTGAGACGGCGGCGGCACTCGCCAGCGCTGCTTGCGACCGTGAACCGCCGGCGCAGCAGTCACGCCAGGCGAGATCACATTAGAAGCAGATCTTGCGCTGCCTCAGAAGCATTGGGAGAATGGCACTGACGAGATCCGCTTCCGGTCAATTCGCGACTGATGTGCCGGTCGGCGGCGGCAGCCGCGTGGTCCGCAAGCGGCCATTGCTGCCTGCGCTAAACTCTAAACCAGCATGGACGGGGAGGGTCATGAACGAAACCAGAGTCGCCATCGCGGGTCTCGGCGCGATCGGGCGTGGTGTTGTGCGGCGGCTTGCAGACGGCCTGCCGGGGCTTTCACTCGCCTGCGCGGCGACGCGCGATGTCGCCAAAGCGAAAGCGTGGCTCGACGCGGCAAAGATTCCCTGTCCACTTGTAGAGCTTGGCGAATTTCCCCGCTACGCCGATCTCGCGGTCGAATGCGCGCCAGCTGAGGTTTTGGAGAGCATTTGCACGCCGATGCTGATCGCCGGCAAGCGGGTCATGGTGCTCAGCGCCGGCGCCCTGCTGCCGCGACCCCACCTGATTGATCTCGCGCGCAAGCACGGCGGTCAGATCATTGTGCCGACCGGCGCGCTGCTCGGCCTCGACGCGGTTGCGGCGGCGGCCGAGGGCGTCATTCATTCGGTCCGCATGGTCACCCGCAAGCCGCCGCGCGGCCTTGCGGGCGCAGCTTACCTCCTCAAGAACGGCATCTCGGTCGAAGGGCTCAGCGCCGCCAAACGGGTTTTCGCCGGGACGGCCCGCGAGGCTGCGGCCGGCTTTCCGGAGAACGTCAACGTGGCGGCAGCCCTCTCGCTCGCCGGCATCGGCCCCGACCGCACCACGATCGAGATATGGGCTGATCCCGCGGTGACGCGAAATTGCCATACCATCGAAGTCGATTCAGATTCGGCGCGGTTTTGCCTTTCGATCGAGAATATCCCGTCGGATAATCCGAGGACCGGGCGAATCACGGCGCTGTCCGTCATCGCCGCGCTGCGTAAGCTCAACGCGCCGATGCGCGTGGGGACGTAAGTATTTCTTCAACAGCGGGCGACTCACGTCGCGGATATCGCCCTCCCCGGCTTAGAACATCCCCGCCACCAAGTAGGCCACAGCCCCGATTATCGCCGCGGCCGGGACGGTGACGATCCAGGCGATGACGATCGACCCGGCGACGTTCCATCGTACCGCCGACGTGCGCCGCGCGGCCCCGACGCCGACGATGGCTCCGGTGATGGTGTGGGTTGTGGAGACCGGAATGCCGAGATGCGTCGCCATGAACAGCGTGATAGCGCCGCCGGTTTCAGCGCAGAAGCCCTGCACTGGCGTAAGCCGTGTGATCCGCGACCCCATCGTCCGCACGATACGCCAACCGCCCGCGAGAGTGCCAAGGCCCATCGCGGCCTGGCAGGCGAGCACGACCCACAATGGCACGTGGAATTTGCCGCCGAGATGACCCTGTGAATACAGCAACACCGCGATGATCCCCATCGTCTTCTGGGCATCATTGCCGCCATGACCGAGCGAGTAGAGCGAGGCGGAGGCGAACTGCCAGACCCGAAAGGTGCGATCGATCGCGTATGGCGTTTGCTGCACGAATGTCCACGAAACCGCGAGAACCAGCGCAAGCGCAATCAGGAAGCCGACGAAAGGCGATACCACGATGGCGGCCGATGTCTTGCCGAGGCCGGGCCAGATGATCGCTCCGAGGCCGGCTCTCGCGGTTCCGGCGCCAACAAGGCCGCCGATCAAAGCATGGGAGCTGCTCGACGGGGTCCCGGTGAGCCAAGTCACGACATTCCATATGATCGCACCTGACAAGGCGCCAAGGATCACGCGCGCATCAATCGCCCAGGCCGCCACGATCCCGGTGCCGAGCGTCTCGGCGACGTGGAGGCCAAAGAAGAGGAACGCGATGAAATTGAATGCCGCGGCCCAGAACACCGCATAGATCGGCTTTAGCACCCGCGTGGCCACGATCGTGGCGATGGAATTGGCGGCGTCATGCAGACCGTTGAGAAAGTCAAATAGCAGCGCGACCGCGATAAGCCCGGCCAAAATCGGCAATCCGAGCGCTGTGAAATCCATGCGGTTTGATCACACGTGCTCGATCATCACGCCTTGCAGCTCGTTGGCGACGTCGTTAAAGCGGTCGACGATCTTCTCGAGGTGATCGTAGACCTCTTTTTCGGTGAAGTATCCCATCGGGTCGCCGCCGTGCCGCTCGAACAGCGCCCTCACGCCGACGTCATGAAGGTCGTCGGAAAGCCCCTCGATCCGCCCAATCTGTTCGGTGATGGCATTGATCCGCGCCGCCTCCTCGCTGATCGAGCGGAGCAGCGGGATCGCTTCCTCAACCAGCAGTGCGCATTTGACTACGGCATCGCCGATCTCCCTCATTTCGGGGGAAAAGGAGCGAATGTCGAACAGCATCACGGCTTTGGCGGTTTTCAGCATTTGGTCGATGGAATCGTCCATCGCTGTGATGAGATCCTTGATGGCGCCGCGGTCGAAGGGCGTGATGAAGCTGCGCCGCACCGCAATGAGGATGTCGCGAGTGGCGTTGTCGGCATCGTTTTCCCGCTCGGTCACGACCCGGTAGTACTGGGGCACGATATCGCCGCCCTCCAGCAACGCCCGCAACCCCTGCGCACCGGCCACGATGGCGTGCGAATGAGCCGCGAACAGCTCGAAGAACCGGTCATCCATCGGCAACAGGGCCTGAAACCAGGGGAGCATCCAAGCACACTTTCGATCGGATACGCGCAAGGGACTCGTGACGCTAATCTGCTTGCGAGGGGTTGGTTCCGGGCGGCCGATGCCGGAAGCATCGACCAAAGCCCCCGACGTTGGCGGGCTGCCCCCCCGACAAGTGCGACGATTGCGTGCTGTAGGGCGCTCGTCTCCTCTTGCACGGCGCGTCCGTCACCGCGGCGACCACAGCGATCGCCGCCGCTCAAGATGCTCCGATTGACCGAAACGAGCGACTACATTGCCGGCCGGAAGCTCCCGGCGCTCGCTAGTTTCCACACCTCGCGGAAGCGCGGATCGTCGCTGCCATCCAGTAATTCGCCCGGGCGCAGGGCAGGATAGAGCTTGTCAAAGCTCTCGACCTCGCGCGGCGACACGCGGCGCGAGAAATGCGTCGGCGCGAATTCGTTCGGATGATCGAGGCCGGCGGCGGCAACCAGCTCCGCAACGGCGTGAAGTGTCGCGGCGTGGAAGTTCTTCACCCGCACCCATTTGTCGCCGACCACGAGGGCGCGTTGGCGGGCCGGGTCCTGAGTGGCGATGCCGACCGGGCACGTGTCGGTATGGCAGCTTTGCGACTGGAGGCAACCGAGTGCAAACATGAATCCGCGTGCCGCGTTGCACCAATCCGCCCCGAGCGCCATGGTACGGGCGATATCGAAGGCGGAGACGATCTTGCCGCTGGCGCCCAGCTTTACGCGTTCCCGGACATTGATTCCGACCAGGGCATTGTGAACGAAGTTGAGACCCTCCCGCAGCGGCATGCCGAGATGGTCGATGAACTCAAGCGGCGCTGCACCGGTACCTCCCTCCTTGCCGTCGATCACAATAAAATCCGGGTAAATGCCGGTGCTGAGCATTGCCTTGCATAGCGCCAGGAATTCCCACGGATGCCCGACGCACAGCTTGAATCCGGTCGGCTTGCCGCCCGAGAGGCGGCGCATCTCACCGATGAACTCCATCATCCCGATTGGCGTCGAAAAACATGAATGGCTCGATGGCGAAATGCAGTCCTGGCCGATCGGGACGCCGCGAATGCGCGAAATCTCCTCCGAAACCTTGGCGGCCGGCAACACGCCGCCGTGGCCCGGCTTGGCGCCCTGGCTGATCTTCAACTCGACCATCTTGACCTGATCGAGCGCAGCGGTATCGGCAAACCGTTCCGGCGAAAAGGTGCCGTCCGGATTGCGGGCGCCGAAGTATCCCGAGCCGATTTCCCAGATGATGTTGCCGCCGTTTTCGCGGTGGTAGGGGGACAGGCCGCCCTCCCCGGTATCGTGGGCGAAATTGCCGGCCTTGGCGCCCTTATTGAGGGCGCGAATGGCGTTTGGGCTTAACGCGCCGAAGCTCATCGCCGAGATGTTGAAGATCGATGAATCGTAAGGGCGCTGGCACTGTGGACCGCCAATCCTGAGGCGGAACGGGGCCGCCGCGAGCGGCCGCGGCACAATCGAGTGGCGGACCCATTCGAAGCCCTCCGCATAAACGTCGTACTGGGTGCCAAAAGGACGCTTGTCGAGGACCATCTTGGCGCGCTGATAGACGACCGCCCGCTTGTCCCGGCTGAATGGAGCGCCGTCCTTCTCACTTTCGAAAAAGTACTGGCGCATCTCCGGCCGCACCTCTTCGAGCAGAAACCGCAGATGGGCCGTGATCGGATAGTTCCGCAGTACTGCATGGCGCGTTTGGATGAGATCGTGGGTGCCAAGGGCCGTCAACCCGGTAAATATGGCCAATGGAACTATCGCGATGTCGAACGCCGCTGGATCGGCGAGGGTGGTGAAAAACAGCCCGACAGCCAGTGCAATACTCAACGTATAGACGATGAAACGCAGTGTGAATGCCAAGGCTAGAGTGCGCATGACAGATCCCCCTCGGACACCCAAAGCGGCCACGTCGATGCCTTTAAATTGGGCTGATCTAGGTCCGGTTCTATCTTAGCCCCACCGCCCCCGTGGATGGCGCTGGCCGTGCCGCAACGACGGCGAAGACGGGCGGCCGCGACAACCCGCTTGCCGTGCCCTTGGGGGTGCTCGCCGGCGCACCCTGCCTGCGCCCGAGCGGGGGCCACTGGGCCTCTCGATGCGAGCGCGGCACCAAAAGTTCAGTCCTTGGCCCGTTCCAGGTAGGAACCGTCTTCCGTCGACACCACGATCCGGGTGCCCGACGTGATATGGGGTGGCACGGAAGTTCGTACTCCGTTCGATAACAACGCCGGCTTGTAGGAGGACGAGGCGGTCTGGCCTTTGGTGGTGGGTTCGGTTTCAGTCACTTCGAGGGTGGCGCGTGCCGGCAACACGATGCCGACCGCCACGCCCTCGTGGACGCTCAAGCGGACCTTCATCTCCGGCTGAAGATAAACGGATTGATCGCCGATCACGTCGCCCGAAACGGCAATCTGATCGTAGAGTTCCATATTCATGAAATGAAAACCGTCGCCGTCCTGATAGAGGAACTGAAATTCGCGTTCCTCCACATGGGCGCGTTCCACCTGGTCCGTCGTCTTATAGCGTAGCGAGGACTTCACACCGTCGCTCAGCCGTCGCATATCGACCTGCGTAACCGGCGTTCCTTTACCGGGGTGGATGTTCTCCGCGGTCAGGATCACGTAGAGCTTGCCGTCGAGATCGACGATGTTTCCTTTGCGAAGTGAACTGGCGATGACTTTCACGGATGCAATCCCTCGAACGGTGACCTACCGGGCGACCAAGCTGGCGCCCAAGCTGGCGCCCAAGCCGGCGCCCAAGCCGGCGGGCGAACGATTTGCCCCTGCCTGCCCTCCCCCGCACGCGAGCGGGAGGGCAGTGGCCGGCACCATACTGATCTGGTGCCCTGGCGCCAGCATTTTCAGCGTGTGTTGCAATCATGACCCGCGCAAGTGCCATTGCTGACCATCGGGGCACCATGTCGCAACCCTCGCCGTGGTGGATGCCCGACGTTCATGCCGACCGCCAGCCCTTTCTGCAGGCGCGGCGGCGGGTGATGGCAGCGCTTCGGCATTACCTGGAGACGCACGATTTTGCGGAGGTCGAGACTGCCATCTTGCAGGTCTCGCCTGGTAACGAGGCTCATTTGCATGCCTTCGCGACCGAGCTTGCGACCGCTGACGGGGGCCGGCGGCAGCTGTTCCTGCACACATCGCCGGAATTTGCCTGCAAGAAGCTGTTGACGGCGGGCGAGCGCCGCATTTTCGAGTTCGCCCGGGTGTTCCGCAATCGGGAACAGGGGGCCTTGCACCACCCGGAATTCACCATGCTGGAATGGTACCGCACCGGCGAATCCTGCGATGCGCTGATGAACGATTGTGCCCAATTCCTCGCCATCGCGGCATCGGCCGCCGGAACCGACCAATTTTCATTCCGCGGCCGTACTGCCGATCCGCTGGCGGCTCCGGAACGCCTTACGGTCGCGCAGGCGTTTACAGGCTATGCCGGGATCGATGTTCTGGCGACGCTCGGTGAACATGCAGGAGACCGCGATCAACTGGCCGCCCAGGCCCGGGCTGCCGGGGTCCGGCTGGCCGATGACGACAGCTGGAGCGACATTTTCAGCCGCATCCTGGTCGAGCGCATCGAGCCTCGGATCGGCAACGGCCGCGCCACGTTCTTGACCGAGTATCCGCGCCCGGAGGCGGCACTGGCGCGACCGAAACCCTCCGATCCAAGGGTCGCAGAGCGTTTCGAACTGTTCGTGTGCGGAGTAGAACTTGCCAATGGATTCGGCGAGCTGACCGACCCGGTAGAGCAGCGCACACGCCTCGAAGCCGAAATGGCCAACAAGCAGCGGCTTTACGGCGAGCGCTATCCGATCGATGAGGAGTTCCTCGCGGCTCTGGCCCGTATGCCGCCGGCGAGCGGCTGCGCCCTCGGCTTCGACCGGCTGGCAATGCTCGCCGCGAGAGCCTCTCGCATCGAGCAGGTGATTTGGACGCCACTATATTGAAAGGCACGAGATGACGATCAGCACCCTGCGCAGCATTGCGCAACTGCGAGACGCCGGTCTTGTGCCGGCCGAGCAAACGACGGCGCTCGAGAAGGTCGCCGCCCGCTACGCGGTCGCCATCACACCCGCCGTCGCACAGCTGATCGATCGCGACGATCCGAATGATCCGATCGCACGCCAGTTCATCCCCGATCCCGCCGAACTCGTCTCGCAGCCGAACGAGCGGGCCGATCCGATCGACGATGACGCTTTCAGCCCGGTGGAGGGAATAGTACACCGCTATCCGGACCGGGTGCTTTTGAAACTGATTTACTCCTGCCCGGTGTATTGCCGGTTCTGCTTTCGCCGCGAGATGGTGGGGCCGGGTGGACGAGCGAGCCTCACAGCACACAAGCGCGCCGTCGCCTACCGGTATATCAGCCAGCACCCCGAGATTTGGGAGGTCATATTGACGGGCGGCGACCCGCTGGTGCTGCCCCCGTCGCTCCTGCGCGACGTGGTGGGCACCCTCGCGACCATCGATCACGTCAAGATCGTTCGCCTGCATACCCGCATGCCCGCGGTGGCACCCGAGCGGATTACAGCCGAATTGGTCGAGGCCCTCCGGGCGCCCGGGGCGACCACTTACGTGGCGCTTCATGCCAATCATCCTCGCGAATTGTCGCCTGCGGCCCGTGCGGCGTGCGCCCGTATGGTCGACGCCGGCATTCCGATGCTCAGCCAGACAGTGCTGCTGCGCGCGTCAACGACGACGTCGACACCTTGAGCGCATTGATGCGCGCTTTCGTGGAGTGCCGTATCAAGCCCTACTATCTGCACCACCCTGATCTTGCGCCCGGTAGCGGCCACCTGCGCGGTTCGATCGCGGCCGGCCAGGACCTGATGAGGCAGATGCGCGGGCGCGTATCGGGTCTGTGCCAGCCCACCTATGTGCTCGACATTCCCGACGGCGCCGGCAAAGTTCCGGTCGGGCCGAATTATATTGCGGTGACAGCAGACGGCGCCGAGCAAGGTTATGAGGTGCGGACAATCAATGGAGGCTTGCACGCCTACCCGCCGCACAGCTAAGCGCAGCCGGAAATACAGCTGTCATCACTCGGCCGCGGCGGTCCCGCTCGTTGCATGCCCTGGCGTCGGATAGCTCGCCATGAGGCCGTCCACCATGTCCGTGCATTTGGCCCAGTCGAAGGTGCGATAGGCGTGCCCGCGGGTGACGAACGATGCGCCGGCGTAGAACATTTCATAC
>JASHYD010000914.1 GCA_030043175.1 Xanthobacteraceae bacterium
CAGGGAGATTTGAGTGTCCGGAGGAAGGTCGCCAATTTCGTCCAAGAAAATCGTACCGCCATTTGCCGCCTCGAAGCGTCCGAGATGGCGTTGTGTGGCGCTCGTGAAAGCTCCTTTTTCATGGCCGAAGAGCTCCGACGCGATGAGCGAAGCCGGGATTGCGCTGCAATTGACGCCGATAAAGGGACGTCCCGCTCGCTTGGAACGCCGGTGGATAGCGCGGGCAACGAGTTCTTTGCCCGTTCCTGTCTCGCCCAAGATGAGCACGGTCGAGTCCGCGAGCGCGACTTTGTCGACCGCAGCAAGCACCTTGTGTAATGGCTCCGAGGAGCCGACGATTTCATCAAACATCGATGACTGACTTATTTCCGCGCGAAGCGCCGCGTTCTCCTGTTGCAGGGTTTCTTGGTGACGCTTGCGATCGTCGATATCCGTACAGGCGACGTGCCATCGAAGTGGTTTTCCGTCCTCGTCACGCATCAGGTGGTGGGTCGCTAAGAACCACCTGTAACTTCCGTCGGCTTTGCGTATCCGATGCTCGGTCTCGAAGTCCGAACCGCTCGACAAAGCGCGATCCCACTCAGCCTGGACCCGCTTTTCATCATCAGGATGGATCTCAGAGGGACCTTTGCCGCTTACACGCCTATTGATCCATTCATCAAGCGTCACGCCGAGATAGTCGAGCGCAATGCGATTCATGAAAATCCGCTCCCTATTAGGACCGAAGACGATAATGCATTGTGGCGTCAGGTCGAGGATTTGCCGAAGTTCTTCCTCGCTCTTGCGCAAGGCCTTTATGGCTTGCATGCGCTCTTCGACGTCGAGGTTAACCCCGATCCAATAAAGCAAAGCTCCATCGCTGCCGCGAAGAGGCTCCGCGCAGCCAATGAACCAGCGGTATTCACCTTTTGCATTGCGTATGCGGTAAGTTACCTCGCCCGCGGATCCCGTTCTTAAGCAATTGGCCCAAACTCTGCGTGTCTCCTCGTGATCGTCCGGGTGCAAGAATGGGATATGTGCATCCCATGAAGCGCCGATATCGATGCCGAACCGAAGGGGATGGTCATTCGGCAGACCGCCATAGTCTGCGGCTCGCTCGTTGACGAAGATGAGAGCGCCGGATGGCACCGCGTACCATGTGTGCGCTGGAACCGCGTTGAGGGTCTCCTGCAGTTGTTTCGAAAACGCGGCTGCAGCGGTTTGATCCAATCGGGCGATGTTGGCACCGCGGGGCATGTCCTTGCTCCTCTTCTTCATGCTTGCGCACGGTCTGGACGTGGCGTTCGACCTCGGCCTCGCAGTCCTCAGATCTTGAGGAGCGTCTTCGCGTTGTCGCAAAATACCTTCCGCTCGTCCTCCGCGCTGAGATTCAACTACTCCTTGCATCATGGCTGTGAAGCCTCACGATGAAGGATACATGGTCTTTTCTCGCGCCGGCAATCGACGGCGCCGACCGCCCCCGTTGCAGGCTGCCAACCTACAGCATGTCCCTGCCGGAGTGAATCGGGATTCCCAAGACGCAGAAGTTAGGCGAGTCTAACGCATTGATTCGCAGGGGAATTAGCCAATGCGTGGACCGTACCTGGTGAATTGAGAAGGCGGGTCATCGGCTTTGTTAAAGCAGGAGGTTCCCGCCGTGAAGCGGCTGAACAGTTCGACATCGGCGTCAGTTCCGCCATCAGGTGGATGCAACAATTTCGCGATGACGTGACTTGCGAACCGATGCCACACGGCGGGCGAGCAACCGGACCTCACACTGGATGAGATCGTCTTGGCGCTGCGCAAGCGGAGAATTTCTGGAAGCCGCAGCGCGCTCTCCCGATTTTTCGCTTGTCATAGCATCACTATAAAAAAACCCTGCGCGCCGCAGAGCGAAACCGAGAAGACGTGGCGCGGAAGCGCCGACGTTGGATCCGCGAGCAAGGACTGCTTGACCCCGCTCGCCTTGTATTTATCGATGGTGTGTGGCAGAGGCGAACGGAAAGGAGGAAGAAAAAGACTAACGTCGTACAGCTGTGCGAAAGATGAGGGTGGGCCCTTCGGGATCGGCTTTCAGGGGCAGGTCTTAAACCACTCCGAGCTGCTGCGGTAAAGAGCCGTGGTGGTGAGCGTCGGATCAAAAGTTCAGGGAAAGACCTGAGCGGGTGAGTGTCCGAAAGACGAGCGAAAGCAAACCCTTCGGTGACGCGTCGTTAATACCAAGTGCTGTCGAAACCAGGAGCACGTCGATATTCTGGGACAAGTCCGTCGGGAGCCTGATGACTGGACGGACGGCGGTCGGCGTATAGGGGGCGTGAGTCGGACACAGGCTTTCGTGTGGAACTGCAGGAACCAGGCCCCTTGATGCCAAGGGAGAAGCACAAGCGGCGAACACCGCAAGGCGAGAGTACCGAAGCACAGGACTGGGGCGGATCGAAGGTTTCTTCAGTTATGATTGCGGGCACTGGGATCTCGGTCCACTCGGCGCATGGCCGCTCGTGGCCGGCGCTACCTCGTGACGCGATTCCCCGCGCGAACGGATCGGGCGTGTCGCCCCTAAGACCTCCTTGGGTCGCTTGGCGTCCCAAGCAGGTCAAACCTGAGACCCATGCACACTTGACACCCCTGGCACCCCTTGGGCCGCCACCGACCTACCCGCGCACATCGGCCCGAGGGAGCCCAGGGGCAGGGAGGCGAGCTGACGTGGTTCTACGACTCGGTTCGCTTGCGAGCCGCTGCGCTTGGGTGGCCTGTCAGGCAAG
>JASHYD010000915.1 GCA_030043175.1 Xanthobacteraceae bacterium
CGCGGGGAACGCTACCTTGAGCTCTGCCGCCGCCTCGACGCGCCGACTGCTCCGCCCCGGCCGATCGCCCGGCCATCGCCGTGCCCGCCGCGCGCCGCCCGGCCGGCCTCATTGTCGGTGACGGACATCGAGCATTGGCTGCGCGATCCCTACACGATCTATGCCAAGCACATTCTCAGGCTGCCGCGCCTTGAGCCGGTTGATGACAGGCCGGGAGCAGCAGAGCGCGGCAGCATCATCCACCGGGCAATCTCGGACTTTGCCCAGGCCTATGCTGAGGCGTTGCCGCATGATCCCTATAGCGAATTATTGCGTTTCGGCGGGCGGCAGTTCGCGCGATTTAGCGATTATCCCGAAGCTCGGGCATTCTGGTGGCCACGCTTTCAGCGCATCGCGCGCTGGTTTACGGATTTCGAAACCAGGCGCCGCGCCAACATGGCCGCGGCTCACGTGGAAATTCGCGGCGAGCTAGCGATTGATGCCGGGGAGCGGGTTTTCCGGCTCATCGGCCGCGCCGACCGCATCGAGCGCCTCACGGGCGGCAGCTACGCGATTCTGGACTTCAAGACCGGCACGCTGCCAACCAGCTCGCAAGTGCAGATCGGCGTCGCGCCCCAATTGACCCTGGAAGCCGCGATGCTGCGCAACGGCGGCTTTCCCGAGCTCGCCCGCGGAGGTTCCGTCGCCGAACTTGCCTATGTCAGGCTTAGCGGCGGCAGCCCGGCCGGCGAGGAGCGCGTCATCACTCTCAAGGACGGCAGCCTGGACGCGGCGGCCGACGAGGCGCTTGACCGGCTCAAGGGGCTGGTCATTCGCTTCGAAGATGACAGCACGCCTTATCGGTCCTTCGTTCTCTCGATGTGGTCGCACCGCTACGGCACCTACGACGACCTATCGCGCGTCAAGGAATGGTCGCTGTCGGGTGGCGCCGAGGGAGAGGAGGAGTGACCGCCGTCCGCACCATTCCGGAATCGGTGCGCAGGCGTCAGGCCGAGGCGTCCGATCCGTCGGCGGCCGTATTCGTTTCTGCCAATGCCGGTTCGGGCAAGACGCACGTGCTGGCGCAGCGCGTTATCCGGCTTATGCTCGATGGCTCACCGGCGGGAGTCGATCCGTCGAAAATCCTGTGCATCACGTTCACCAAGGCGGCGGCGGCCAATATGGCGGCGCGCGTGTATGACCAGCTCAAGGGCTGGATCGCACTCGCCGACGGTGCGCTGGATCAAGCCATGTGGGAGATCGGCGTAAGGGACATCGATGCCGCCAAACGCCAACGCGCGCGGCGCCTGTTCGCGTTGGCGCTGGAAACACCCGGCGGGCTCAAGGTGCAGACCATTCACGCTTTCTGCACGCGCGTACTGCAGCAGTTTCCGTTCGACGCCGATGTCGCGGCCCATTTCACCGTATTAGAGGAGCGCGCCCAGAGCGAGATGATGGAACGCGCCAGGATAGCGGTTTTGCTCGAAGCCGCCGCGGCGCCGGAGACGCCCATCGGCCGCGCCCTTAAAGCCGCGGTAGCAGGGGCCGCCGACACCAAGGTTGTGAACGTGCTCAACGAGGCAACCGCCAAGCGCGCAAAGCTCACCGGCTGGGTCGCGGGCGGTTTCGAACGCGCCGTCGAACAATTGTCCGCAGCGCTCGCGATCGATGCCGACGATGATCTCACGCGCGTCGAAAAGGACATCGTCAACGGCCCGTATCTGCCATTGTCCGATTGGATCGGCATCGCCGCAAAGCTTCGAGAAGGGTCCAAGAGCGATGAGGATCAAGCCGACCGCCTGTCGGCCGCGATGGCGGCATCGGGCGAAGAGCGGATTGATCACTTCCTCGGCATCTTGCTGGCCGAAGAGAATAAGCCGCGACAGAGGTTGGTTACACGTGCGCTTGCCGCCCGCTATCCCGACCTCGCCGAAAGGCTCAGAGTCGAACAGGACCGCGTCGCCGAACTCGTCGAGCGCCGCAACGCCATCATCTGCCGCGACCGGACAACGGCGCTCGTAACCATCGCGGTCGAGGTGATCAGGCGCTACACCGCTGAAAAGGAGCGCCGCGGCGTCCTCGACTACGACGACCTGATCGACAAGACCCATCGTCTGCTGACTCAATGCGCCCCGAGCTGGGTGCACTACAAGCTCGATCACGGGCTCGATCACATCTTGGTCGATGAAGCGCAGGACACCAGTGAGAAGCAGTGGGACATCATCAAGCGACTCGTATCGGAATTCGGCGCCGACGCGCAGGGGCCGCGGCGACGCACGGTTTTCGCCGTGGGCGACGAAAAGCAATCGATCTTTTCGTTCCAGGGCGCCGCGCCGCGCGAATACGACGCCGCGCGGCGCCATTTCGAGGAGCGGTTCCGCGGCTGCGACGTCGCGTGGCGCTTTGTGCGGTTCGATCATTCGTTCCGCTCGGGAGAGAACGTCCTTAGTGCCGTCGATGAGGTGTTCAGGCTCCCCGACTTGTACCGCAGCATCACGTCGGGCCGCGACGGCCAGCTCATTCACCTCCCGCTGCCCGGCGCCGCCCGCGGACTGGTGGAAATCTGGCCCCTGATCGAACCGGACCCCACGCCCGATATGACGGCGTGGGACGCGCCGTTCGACGCCGTTTCGGAGACGAGCCCCCAGGTCAAGCTCGCATCCAAGATCGCCGCGACGGTGCGTGGCTTTATCGAGAGCGGATCGCCGGTCGGGGCTGAGCGTCGGGCGATGCGTTACGGGGACGTGTTGATTTTGGTGCGCCAGCGCGGTCCGCTGTTTAGCGCGATCATCCGGGCCTTGAAGAACGGCGGCGTTGCGGTTGCGGGCGCCGACCGCCTCATTCTCACGGAGCATATCGCAATTGTCGATCTGATGGCGCTTGCCGACGCATTGCTGCTCACCCATGACGACCTAGCCCTGGCGATCGCGCTCAAGAGCCCGCTGTTCGGCTTCGACGACGATCTTTTGTTTGAACTTGCCTGGGAGCGGCGCCGACGCCTGCGCGCAGCTCTGGCGGCGCGCGCCGCCGAGAGGAAAGAGTTTGCGGCGGCCGATGCGCTGTTGCGCCGTTGTGAGGCGCGGGCAGGTCACGACAGCCCGTTCGCTTTTTTCGCCTGGTTGCTCGGACCGGAACAGGGACGGCAGAAAATCTTTGCGCGATTAGGGCTGGAAGCCGCTGACGCGCTCGACGAGTTTCTGGAACTGGCGCTTGAATATGAAAGGCACGAAGTCCCGTCGCTGCAGGGCTTCATCGATTGGCTGAGGAGTGCGACCACCGTCGTCAAGCGCGACATGCAAACCACCCGCGACGAGGTGCGGGTCATGACGGTGCACGGCGCCAAGGGTCTCGAAGCCCCCGTGGTGATCCTCGCCGACACCACCACACCGCCCAGAGGCTCCCACCAGCCGGCGCTGCTGGAAATCGAGGCCCCTGCCCAATCTCCCTTAGAGCCCGGGCGTCTCGACAGCGTCGTGGAAAGAAAGCCCGGGCGGGCCGCCCGCGCTTTCGGGGGCGAGATTTCCGGCACGTCAGCATGCGTCGTCTGGGCCTCCCGCCGCGACCTCGATGTGCCGGCGGTCGCGGCGGCGCGCCAGGCCGCGCTGGAGGAAACCGAACACGAATATCGGCGGCTGTTGTACGTGGCGATGACTCGCGCGGCTGAGCGCCTGATCGTGTGCGGGTGTCACGGCAAGAAGAAGCCAAGCCCCGCTTGCTGGTATGATCTCATCCGCAACGGCCTCGACGGTCAGCCGGGATTCGAGGAACTGCGTGACGGCGAGACGGTCACGTGGCGCTATCGCCGGGCCGCGGAGCCTTCGCCCTCGCCCCAATCGAAGCCGGCTGTTGCGGATTTTGATGACGCTATCGCTGGACCGAACCTCGCCAATACGCGGTGTCGGCTGGACGAGGGCGAGTCATTTGGGGGAGGGGAGCCGACACTGCCGCCATGGCTGGCGACGCCAGCGCCGGCCGAGGCCGCTCGCTCCATTCTCGTGTCGCCGTCGTCCGCTTATGATGAGGCGGTGGCGCTGCAAGCTTTGCCGCGACGACGCAACGCCGCGCAGGGGCGCGCGCAAGCGCAGGCATTGGCGCGGGGGACGCTGATCCATCGGCTGCTGCAGTCGTTGCCCGATATCGAGCCGGCCCGCCGCCAAGCTGCCGCGCACAGCTTTCTCGCGCGTGCGAGGAGCGCGTTGAGCGTGGATGAGCGCAATTTGCTCGTTGGTCAGGCGCTCGCAATCTTCGCCGATCCGCGATTCGCCGAGTTGTTCGCGCCCGGCAGTCGTGCCGAGGTGCCGATCGTGGGCCGTCTGACGCGCCCCAGCGCTCCCGACATTCAGGTGTCGGGCCAGATCGACCGGCTGGCGATCACGGCGCATGCGGTCCTGATCGCCGACTACAAAACAAATCGCGATCCGCCGACAAGTGTTGAGGCGGCGCCGCCGGCCTATGTGGGGCAGCTTGCGCTCTATCGCGCGGTCTTAACCAAAATCTATCCGAACCGGCCGATTCGAGCTGCGCTGGTGTGGACCGAGGTACCTCATCTGATGGAGCTTCCGACCCGTCAGCTCGACCAGGCCACTGTCCGCATCACCTCTGGGTGACGCGCCTTGACGTCATCGGATCGCCTCCCTACGTTCGCCGATACAAAGCCCGGGGGCGCCGGACGCGCCCGAAATTTTGAAAGGACCAGGTGTCCCATGGGTGTTGGCAAGGTATCCGACGCTGATTTCGAGGCCCAGGTACTCAATTCCACTGAACCGGTGGTGGTTGATTTCTGGGCGGAATGGTGCGGTCCATGCCGGATGATTGCCCCGGCGCTCGAGGAGATCGCGGCTGGCGAGCTTTCGGGCAAGGTGAAGATCGTCAAGCTCAATGTCGACGAGAATCCAAAGACCGCGGCGAAGTACAATGTAATGTCG
>JASHYD010000916.1 GCA_030043175.1 Xanthobacteraceae bacterium
GTTTTCGGATCGCGCGAGAAATCTTCATTTTTGAGCGACAGGACGTGTGCATGAGGAGCTAAATGACTTAGTCCTTTGATGGCGGATAAGGCAAGGCGAGGCGCCGGCAATTCATAGGCAAAGCTCTCGCAGATGAGTCCGTGGAGAGCTTTCTGATGATCGAGCGCGTAGAGGCACGCCACCACTCCGCCCGCGGAATGACCCAGTAAAAAAAGTGGCAAGCCAGGCTCCCGTGACTTTACCAGACCGACGAGAGCCGCGACGTCGCTCACGTAATCCGAGAAGTCATCCACATAGAAACGCTCACCCTCGGAGTTGCCACGCCCGCGCAGATCAATGGCATACACGGCGAGGCGCTGCCCCACCAATTGCTCTGCGACCCACGCGTAGTAGCCGCTATGCGCATTGAAACCGGGAACAATGACAACCGCAGCGCGAGACTGGGCAGGAGAATGCCAATGGCGGAACGCAATGTGGATGCCGCTGCCGACCTTAAACGCATCCGCCTGTTCATGGATATTCCAAGCCGGCTGATCCATCCCGTTCTCCCGCGCGTTAATTGTTTTGGGAAATAGCGCGCTTGGGCGGTACCGAATTGTCAAAATCGGTTGGGTATTGTCGAATTCCGACAAAAAGGGCATCGCCAAAATCGTGGCCTGTATCGGACTGGGGTGATTTTGCGGATGGCAGCTCTCAGGCCAAATGTCCCGAACGGCCGGAAAGCGGCTTTCGGTGGGCCGCCGGTCTCGCTGGTCGGCTGACCGCCGCCACTGACCGTTTGCGACTTCCTGGCGACCTTCGCAACAAAGCGTTTTGACCTAACTCGGGCGACTTCAGGTCCTGCCTATTCCTTGCGCTCATGAAGCAGTGATGGGTTTCATCAAGTCTCGCAAGATTCGTTACATACGGTTGCGGCACGAACAACGATAATCGTTTTGACGTGAGGACTTCGTGGACGAGTGAAGACGCTCCCAACAGGAGAGCGATGGCAATTCTTGGTTGGAGACATCATGGCCGAGCGGCAGTCATTCGCCAACCGGCAGGACATAGAATTGCAGATAGAACTTCAGAAGATTTGATCTCCGAAGAATCGGAAAGGAACGAAGATGTCAAATAGGATTCGCACCCTCACTGTGCTGTCATCGCTCGCGGCGTTCGCCGCCCCCGCAGCCGCACAAATCCAGCCGTTTCCGGCGAGTTTCCGTGCCGAACAAATTGAGACCGATGGAGCGATGATCTATGTGCGTGTCGGTGGCTCCGGCCCGGCAGTCGTCATGCTCCACGGCTTCGGTGACACTGGGGACATGTGGGCACCGGTTGCTGCGCTTCTGGCAAAAGATCACACCGTGGTCGTGCCCGACTTGCGCGGTATGGGGCTATCGTCACACCCCGAGCGCGGCTACGACAAGAAAACGCAAGGACAGGATGTTGCCGCGATACTCGACAAGTTGCGCATCGACAAGACAGCGTTGGTTACCCATGACATCGGCAACATGGTGGGATATGCGTTCGCCGCGCAATTCTCTCCACGAGTGGCCCGCTGGATCGCGATGGACGCGCCGCTGCCCGGCATCGGGCCATGGGAAGAGCAATTGCGCAACCCGAAAGTCTGGCACTTCAATTTCCGCGGTCCGGACGTTGAGCGGCTGGTCGCGGGCCGCGAACGCATTTATCTCGACCGCTTCTGGGACGAGCTCGGGGTGCACCCCGGCGCCTTCGATGAACCAATGCGGCAGCATTATGCAAAGCTCTATGCACGCCCCGGCGCGATGCATTCCGCCTTCGAGCAGTTCGCGGCACTTGCACAAGACGCGATCGATAATCAGCAGTTTGTCGCGCGGGGCAAATTGATGATGCCGATCTTGGCGGTCGGCGGGGAAAGTTCGTACGGAACAAAAATGGCGGACGACATCCGCTTCGTCGCCACGAACGTCCGGGAGACGGTGATCGCGGACGCCGGACACTGGGTGATGGAAGAGCAGCCGAAGCAAACCACTGCGGCGATTGTGAGCTTCATTAACGGCGAGTGATCGACCGCCGGATCAGGCGCTAGGCCGATACGGAGGGATTAGGCGGGTGCGCGCGGCCGACGGAACGAGCTATCCGGTAGCGCGGCCCCGTGGGCGCTCGCAACCCGGACCGCCATGTCTGGTTCAAACCTCGCACCGCACTGCTTAAGCCGATCAAACGGCCTTGATTCCCGATGACTTGATGATCGGCGAGCATTTTTCAGCGTCGGCCCTCACCAGCGCGCCAGGTGCTTCAGGTGTTTGTGTGTCGCGCGGAAAGATATCCAATCCAAGTTCAACGCGATTGCGTATCGCCGGACCGGGGGATTTGCCGGTGTGCAAGAAGCAAGTCAAAAGTCCTCGCAATGACCGCCGTTTTGTTCAATCGAAGGCAGATTTCATCAAGTCGCCTGACGGACGGTCCGATATCTTAGTCTACTGCACAACATTGCAGGATTGCGAAGCCATCGGCATACGCGATTGTTGCATCACATCTGCTGGTTCATTCACCGGGAGGCGAAGGTGACACGAGCGACCAAACGGCAAAGCTCAATCAAACGAAAATCGATTTCCGGACTCGTCCCGAAGACTGCCGTCCGGCCACCTGCGACGAGGCTGTCGGCAGGGAGGGGTTGCATAATCGCTATGGGTATCGCGGTGGCGCTCGCCACGCCGGCACCGGTGCTAGCAGAGGATAACCCGCTGGAATCGGCCGGTATCTTGGCGTTCGGACCCGGCGATGTGCTGTTCGTCGGTGATGTCAGGGGCGCCGCCATTCACGCGTTTACTCTGCGCGCCGGCGACTTTACCCCGCAGAATGTCGTATTGGGCGCCGTTTGACGTCGATGCTAACAACGATTCGAAATCGCACGATCCTGCAAAGCGAGTGTTATTGCCGTTCATCTCTTGTCCGGATAAAGAACCGGCCTTCAAATGAAGCGGGCGTCTTCATCGATCGGT
>JASHYD010000917.1 GCA_030043175.1 Xanthobacteraceae bacterium
TCGTATTTCCCTTATCTGGTGGTTTACATGCTCTTCACCTCGCCGGCCTCCTTTGAGAAGGCAGGTCGCGATTGGGGGCGCGTCGAAACGCTACCGGCTGCCGGAACCGGACCCTTCCGGCTCAATAAGGTTCTCCCGCATGAGATGGCGGAATTGGCTCGCTTCGACGGCTACTGGGATCAAACCAAGAAGGCCAAAGTGGACGTGATCCGTCTGCTGCCGATTCCGGAAGCGAACAGCCGGTTTGCGGCGCTGCGTTCCGGCCAGGTCGATTGGATCGAGGTGCCGCCGCCCGACGGCATTCCTTCGCTCAAGGCAGCCGGTTTCACGATCGTCACCAATTCCTATCCGCATGTCTGGCCGTGGACATTCCTCATTGGCGCAACCAATTCGCCGTTCAGGAACGAGAAGGTGCGTCAAGCGCTAAATTATTGCATCGATCGCAGCGGCTTGGTGACGCTCCTTAATGGTACTGCGGAGCCTTCCATTGGTTGGCTCAAGCCGAAGGACCCTGGATTCGGTAAACCAGCGAATCTCTACAGTTTTGATCCTGCCAAGGGCAAGGCACTGCTGGCGGAAGCCGGATATTCCGCAGCCAGATCGTTATCGTTCAAGGTCATGATTTCGGCATCAGGCTCCGGCCAGATGCTGCCTTTGCCAATGAATGAGTACTTGCAAGACAACCTGAAGCAGGCCTGCGGTGTCAATGTCGAGTTCGACGTGGTGGACTGGAACGTACTGTTTAACGCCCTCCGGTTGCCACCTGACAGTCCCTCGCTTCACGGTGCGATGGCCCTTAATAATTCGACGCCGTCATCCGACGTCAGCATCATGGCGCGGTTCTACTCGGCAGTCTACTTCTCGCCCAACGGCTTCAATTTTGCGCATTGGCAGGACGAAAAGTTCGAAGCCGCATTGAAGACGATCGCCGAGGCCACTGACCCCGCCACGATTGAGGCGTCATACCGCACGGCCCACGAGCGTCTGGTGGACAACCCGCCCATGCTTTACATCGTCCACGACCTCAATCCGCGCGCTATGAGCAAGCGCGTGCAGGGATTCGTGCCTGCGCAGTCGTGGTTCCTGGACCTCACACGGGTGAGCATGCGCTAAAGCACGCCGGCCAACGCGGCGACGCTTTGACATGGGCTGTCCAGTGACACCTGCTCGCTCCAGCGGTCCCGAAGATTGCGGCCAAATTCCGCGCCCGCGCCCGCTCCAGCGATTGAACCGATCTTCGACACACGAATATCCCGCTGGAAATCCGTCATTTGGTGCTACCCGGTCGCCCCCCAAATCGGTTGACCAACACGTTGACTCTCAACGTGGTTTTATCGCGAATTGGCGCCAACCTCCAACCCGCCGCAGGAACCGATGCTCCTCTATGCGCTCAAGCGGCTTCTTTGCGTGACCCCGGTCGCGATCGGCGTCAGCATCGTCTGCTTCATGCTGGTTCATATCGCGCCGGGCGATCCGCTCGCCGCGCTCCTGCCCGCCGACACGCCACCGGAGGTGGTGGACCAGGTGCGCGCCGCCTACGGCCTCGACAAGCCGCTGCCGGTGCAATACGCGCTGTGGTCCTGGAAAGTCCTGCACGGCGATCTCGGCAATTCCATTGCCACCCGCCGCGCCGTCGCAACCGAGGTGATGCGCGCCGTCGGCAACACCATGATCCTCGCAGCGGTCGCGACCGCCATCGGCTTCACGCTCGGTGCGCTGTTCGGCTTCGTGGCGGGCTATTTCCGCGGCTCGCCCATCGACCGTCTGGCTTCCCTCATCTCCGTGCTCGGCGTAAGCGTGCCCCATTACTGGCTCGGCATGGTGCTCGTCATCATATTCTCCGTGGAACTCAACTGGCTGCCGCCGACGGGTGCCGGGCCGAACGGCTCCGCGGCATGGCGGCCGGATTTGGAGCATCTGCGCTACATCGTCTTGCCTGCCGTTACCTTGTCGGTCATCCCCATGGGCGTCATCGCCCGTACCGTGCGGGCTCTGGTCGCCGAGCTGCTTGAGCAGGAATTCGTCCAGGGGCTGCGCGCCAAAGGACTTGGAGAGCTTGGCGTGCTGAGGCACGTAGTGGCCAATGCTTCACCGATTGCGCTGGGCGTCATGGGCCTCCAGCTCGGCTACCTGCTCGGCGGATCGATCTTGATCGAGACCGTGTTCTCCTGGCCGGGCACGGGTTTTCTGCTCAATTCTGCGATCTTCCAGCGCGACATGCCGCTGCTTCAGGGCACCATTCTGGTGCTCGCGATGTTTTTCGTCGTGCTCAACCTCGTGGTCGACGTGGTGCAAACCGCGCTCGACCCGCGCATCGAGAGGGCCTGACCGATGACAGCGGTCGCGAGCTTTGAGCATGCCGGCAAGCCGACGCGGCGTGTCGGGCAGGGCTATTGGGCGGGCGTTTCGCTCCGCCTCGCGCGCGATCCGGTTGCGGTCGTCGCCGTTGTGGTCATTCTCTGCATCGTCCTCTCGGCGATCTTCGCACCTTGGCTCGCCCCGGCCGACCCCTATCGAGGTTCGATGCTGCGGCGGCTGCGCCCGATCGGCGACCCGACATTTCCACTCGGCTCCGACGAACTCGGGCGCGACATGCTGAGCCGCCTGATTTTCGGCGGGCGGCTTTCGCTGTTCATGGGGCTAGTGCCGGTCGCGCTCGCCTTTCTCGCCGGCTCGACCATCGGCATCGTTGCCGGCTATGTGGGCGGCTGGCTCAACATGATGATCATGCGCGTGATCGACGTGTTCTTTGCCTTCCCCTCAGTGCTGCTCGCCGTCGCGCTATCCGGGGCGCTGGGGGCCGGCATCTTCAACGCTATCGTGGCGCTGACAGTGGTGTTCACGCCCCAGGTTGCGCGCGTTGCGGAAAGCGTAACGACGCAGATTCGCAACCGCGACTTCGTCGAGGCGGCGCGCGCAAGCGGCGCTCCCGCTGCAACCATTATCCGCGTGCATGTACTCGGCAACGTGATCGGGCCGATCTTCGTCTATGCAGCCAGCCTTATCAGCGTATCGATGATTCTTGCTTCCGGGCTCTCCTTCCTCGGCCTCGGCTCGAAGCCGCCCGAACCGGAATGGGGATTGATGCTCAACACGCTGCGCTCGGCGATCTACATTCAGCCATGGATCGCTGCCCTCCCCGGGGCGATGATCTTCGTTACTTCGATCGCCTTCAACCTGCTCTCCGACGGCCTGCGTTCCGCCATGGAGGTGCGCTGATGGCGATCCCGCCGGAGACCGCGACGGCGCGGTCCGAGCCTGCGACCGACCGCGGCGGCCCGAAACAGCCCCTCCTTCAGGTCCGCGGCCTGGTCAAGCATTTTGCCGTCGGATGGGCCTTCGGCCAACGCCGCCGGGCAGTGCGCGCCGTTGATGGCGTGTCGTTCGAGGTCGCCAATGGCGAAACTCTCGGCATTGTCGGGGAATCCGGTTGCGGAAAATCGACGCTTGCCCGGCTGATCATGCGCATCGTGCCGGCAGACGCCGGCGACATGCTGTTCGAGGGCGATCCAATCGGCACAACGCAGCGCGATCTTGCGGCGTACCGGCGTCACGTGCAGATGGCGTTCCAGGACAGCCACGCTTCGCTCAATCCGCGGCTCACGGTCGAAGACACCGTTGCGTTCGGCCCGCGCGTGCATGCCGTACCTCGCCGCACCGCGCTTGCGCGGGCGCACGATCTGCTAGCCCGCGTCGGCCTCGAACCGAGACGCTTTGCGGCCCGCTATCCGCACGAATTGTCGGGCGGGCAGCGCCAGCGCGTCAACATCGCGCGGGCGCTCGCCCTTGAGCCGCGGCTGCTGATCCTCGACGAGGCGGTTTCGGCGCTCGACAAGTCGGTCGAAGCGCAGATCATCAACCTGCTGTTCGACCTCAAAGCGGAGTTCGACCTCACCTACCT
>JASHYD010000918.1 GCA_030043175.1 Xanthobacteraceae bacterium
CGTCGATTCCGACATAGTAGTTCATGGTCGTCCCTCGATGATGCTTGGAGCGGGCCTCGCCCGACTCCGCTGTTTCGACACCATCAGTTTGAGGGACGACTCCCTTTCAGGGCCTTAACCGCGCCAGGCCCGTTACCCCATCTAAGCTAGATGCGAACCTGTTCCCATGCGTCCTAGCCGTGTCCTAGCCGCGGGGCAGAGGTCCGCACCGCCGCCTGCTGCTCCCGCGCCGCTAAGTCGTGCCGACGAGGTAATCCAGTCGTCGCGACAGAGCCTTTACCCCGGCTCAATTAACATGGTCTCGAATGCTGCTATGCACAGTCGGAGTCTGCTCGGGGTCACCTTGAGACCAAATCAGAGGCTGTATCGTTCCCCGTCTCGTCTTAGCACAGCAGAACACTACGAAGTCGCTGTCATCGCGGCGCAGAGAGTACGTGAGCGGCGCCGCCGATAGGGCGGCGGCAGCGCCAAATGTCACTTCACTGTTCTTGAAACCACGCACCTTTTCGGCCGGGCGTACCGCGTGATGCAGCCAGTTTCACTGAAGATCGGCACGAGTGATTTCACCCTTACGGCGGGTCATCGCCTCAAGGGCTGGTCACGTTCTCAGCAGCGCCATTGTGGACGTTATTCGCCGCGCAACGCTGCGAATCTGAAGAACGAGGATGCTGGCACACGAGATTTCCATAATCATCGATACGATGGGGACTAGAAATGCAGTGCGCCACTCCGTTCCAGTGAGCTGAAGCGCTGTGAGCACGCCGTCGCTGATGACGGATATGATAAGTGCGAACGTTGCTGCCGTGCACAATAGGAACGAACGAGCTATCCGTTTCCGATAGGTAGGATGGAAGCTGGGAGAAATGCGGCTACCGGCGATGTACGCGAAGCCCACGATCCCGACGACAACTGAAAGCCAGAATGAAAAACGATCGATCAAGCCCACAATTGGGTCCATCGCCCTCGTACCGTCGCTCATTGCCCATTGCGTCACCGCATACCACGCGACACGCCCTTTCATGAGAACGAAAACACCGGCAACTAGCAGGACAACAGTAACGCCAACTCTCCTCGTCTGTCTCGCGAGCGAGATAACTGCGAACTGGCTTGCGATGATGTGTGGGTCGCCGAACCTTGCGATGGCGCGCCGCTCTGCCTCAAGCCTGTCGCCAATCGGATCGGCCGCGACCGCGTCCCACAAATGGTCTTGGACTTCACGCCGCACGCGTCCCGACAGCGATCGATCGAAACTGAGCGCGCCCGCAAGCGATTCGAGATAGTCGGCAATCACGCTGGCTTCCTCGAGGCTGGCGTTCCGGCAAGGACACCGCCGATTGCATCGGAAAATTTCTGCCAAACGACGCGGTGCCCGGCAAGCGCCCGCTCGCCACGCCGGGTCAACGCATAAACCCGGCGCCGTCGTCCAGATTCGGCGGTCGTCCAGCGACTGGCAAGCAGTCCAGCCTCTTCGAGGCGATGCAACGCGGGATAGACGGTTCCTTCTGGAAGATCGAACGCTTCTCTGCTCTTACGTTTGATCTCCACGATTACCGCGTAGCCATGCGCCGGGCCCGCCGCAAGGGCGGCGAGCACGATCATGTCGAGATGGCCCTTCAGCATTTCGCCTTCCATACCTCGCAACACTATGCTTTCCGGTTTTTGGCGTCAAGGCGCGAAATGCGACACGTCATCCGCGAGCATGCCACGATGGAGTGCGCTACTTCCGCGGGACGAACACTTGGCCGTTGATGCCGAAGCCGCCCTCGGCCGTTTCGAAAATCTGTACAAACAGTCTCTTCGCGGGATCAATCCCTTGCTTCGTTGCACTGAGCACGACGTCGGTGATGCCTTTTATCATGGCGCTACGTTGTTCGAGCGTGCTCACACCAGCGGCGAGATAGAGCTGCACAACAGGTGCGCCGAAGCTTCTCGCTGGAGCGGCGTCCGCGAGAGCCCTTGGCGCACTGGCTAGTGCGCCGGTGGCGATAGTCGCCGTCATCAGCACATTCCTGCGGGTCAATCCATCAGCGCTCCTGGGTAGTTCCATCTTCTCGTTGATCGTATCCATGAGATAACCTCGCTATGACGCTGCATTGCGGTCGGGACAGGTCTGCAAACGAATTTGCGAACTACGGCTTCGCTAGTTCCGAGGCACGTAGACGGTGCCGGCGTTAATCCAATGGCTGGACGGGACCTCGTCGATAAGCACGTATGTCTGCCCGTCGGGCGGCAGCTTCTCCACGCTCTTAATGACATCGTGGATGCCTTTGACGATTTCCCGACGCTGTTCCAGCGTGAGCGTACCTTCGGGGACATAGACTTTGGCAACTGGCATGGAGGGACTCCTTCAGGTTTTATATTCCATCGTGTTACTAGGCATAGTCATGCTATGGTCGCATCGAGCTTTCGCCGTACATTCGGGCAGCGGAGTCGAACAGGCCGGGCCGTACAATCCTGCAGGCCGCATCGGATCCCGGGGCTTGCTTCCCGGCGAGGAAGTGCAGCTGTGGGTCAAGGGCTGCGTTGTGGCCACGTTGGCAGCACGTCCGGTGTACCCGACATTGCTGACGACCTGTCGCGTCGCTCAATTCGGCAGCCTTGGGCCTGGGCTGTGCGAAAACTCCATCTGATCTGGTCGTAATGCCGTGCGGAAAGACGAATGTCAGAGCTCTTGTGCTCTCCGCCTCACCACAGGCCTCAAAATTCCGGGTGCGTGCATACCGCGCGGAGTTTTCACAGAGCCTGGGCCAATAGCGGAAAGGCTCGCATCGAGCAAAATCGGTCCGCTTTTCCTCACAGAGCAGAAGTAGCCGCGGCGCCTCACCAGGGACGCACGGCCAGGACCAAAGGTGACCGACGACCATTCAGATTGTTTTGTCTTGCCGCAGTCTTCCAAAAGAGGATATTTTATTACGTGACGCATGCGATCCTTGCTTCGGTCGCGCGGGGCTTTGCTCCTCCAGCCCAGTCTGCGTCTCATCCCCCACATTCCGACGTAACCTCACCGAGAAAGACGGGAGACGATCACATGGCTATTGCCCAATGCCTTTGCGGCGCTCTTTCACTGAAGTTGCGAGAAACGTCAAAGCTGATTGTCGCGTGTCACTGTCTCACCTGCCAGCGACGAACCGGTTCGCCATTCGGCCTCGGCGTTTTCCATGCGATTGACACCGTCGAGATCTCGGGAACGGCTACGGAGTTCATTCACGTCGGCGATAGCGGCCGTAAGGTGCGATGCTATTTTTGTCCAACATGCGGCTCGACGGTCTTTTGGAAGCCCGACGTCTTGCCATCTCTAATCGGTGTCGCGGTTGGCGCGCTCGGCGACCCTGGCTTTCCGGCTCCCGCCTTGTCGATATTCGAGCGGTCGAAGCATCATTGGGTCCATGTTGATGAGGCAGTCGAGCATTTCCAGAAAAGCGGGCTGCAAAAAGGTGCCTGAGCGAGTTTCGTTTTAATTTGCTAATCTCAGCGAGATCCGAAATGGGTCATCTTCGACGGTCATGCACGGTCGCCGCTGACAGCAGCTTATGCCTCGATAGCTTCCGTTCCCGCCGCACGTAGGCGAGGCCAGGAGTGGGCCAGGAACGGACCTGAAGGGCGGCACACACAGATTATTTGGTACAAAACTCATCGCAGGAGGCCGCAATGAGGCCATCGCTCCGGGTGCTCTCAGCATCCTTGCTCGCCGCAACAATTGGAATGAGTCTCTTTGGCGGACCGGACGAAGCCGTCGCCTTTAGCTCGCAGACCAACGAGCGAGGAGTACTGATACCGGTCGGGGCAAGTGGACACGACACTGTCGGCGGACTGATGCCGTTGCCGCTTTGACCGCCGGCCCGGTTGCACAAGGAACAGTGCCAGCGAAATCATCGTGGACGCATCGCGTGCCCTGATCGAGCGGCCTCGTCAATTAAGCGCCAGGGCGGGCGGCAGCCCGCCGCTAGGGTGCTGGGCGGCTTTGCTAGGCGCGGCGGCCGCGACCGCTGCTTGCCGCGAGGCGGCTTGCGGGAGAAATAAACATTCAGCGGCAGACCTTCACCCACGTGCAGATCTTCTTGAAGTTCTCCCAGTGGCACTGCTGTTCCATCCGGCAGACCTTACCTTTGGTGGCCGACGTCTGCGGACTTGAAGCCGGCTGCGCGTTCGCGCCGGAAACGGCGGCCAGGATGGCGGCGGCGATGGCGAGCGAAAGACAACGCGTCATGTTTCTACCTCCTTCCAAAGAGCGACGATTTCATGTTGCTCGATAGCTCCGTATGAAGTCGTTTTGCGGGCGAGCAAGTTTGCCCTCATGAACAGGCGGATAGCGGAACGCCGAACGAAGCTTTACGGGTTCCCTCGCGAAAGCATCCCTCGGTCCAGATGCCGCGGAAGGTTTCGTCGCCCCTGATCAGAGTGCCAGCGCCGTTGGGCTTGCCGTTGCGGAACTCGCCCTCATACCGCACGCCTTGGACGATCAACACGCCGCGGCCATGAGGTTCGCCGTCGGCGAGGTCACCGTCGTAGCGACCGGAAGGCCATACCTGAGTGCCGTACCATTCGCCCTCGTCGGTTTCGAACGGCAGGTTGTTCTTGAACCATTGCGCAGCGCCGCGTCCGTGCGCAAAGCCGTTGGGGCAGGCGCCGGACCATCGGATCGTTTCGTCAGGCTGCGGATGTGGGTTCCACACCTGACAGCCCGCGCTTGCGTCGACGATCCAGCCACCCGCCTGAACCGGCATCGATGCACCAAGCCGGACTTGCGATCGAGCTGCTGGAGACACGGCATGTGCGCAACGCACTCGAGACGATGCCGGTGAAGACCGACCGCAACGACGCGCGCGGAATCGCGCAGCTAATGCGGCTGGGCTGGTTCCGCCCGGTGCATTGCAAGTCGATCCCAGCGCAGGAGACGCGCGCGCTACTCACCGCGCGCAAGCTGGTGCAGGTAAAACTTCATGATACCGAGATGCCGCCTGCCAGGGGTGTCGAGCCCGCTCTGCATCACGCCAGAGCGCGCTGAAGGCGGTCGCTCGCGTCAGTCAATCTGAAGACTTGGCGCGACCAGTGTTGGGCTTTCTTCTCGGCCAGGCATTTTGTTACACAGGCACGAACCGCCTCGACCGGATGCACAACGGTATCACAGAGTCCGGCTAGTATTGAAATCGTTGATATTTTGATTTTCGGCTACTGCTATCATTGCTGCCCTGCGAGCGTCACGGTAGCGTTTGGCGCGTGACGCCGCAGTCGGGTCTTCGCTGGCGCGCGCCTTAGTCACGGGGGGCTCAAGTCCCCCCGTTGAAGCGTGGCCATTACCGGCGGTGACGTCGGTCATAGGCTTCAGTTCGGATTGGCGTCCTGCCGCTGAGGCAGGCAGTCGTAGCATTTGCGTTGATAGCTAACGGGCAGCTGCGGGCCGGACATCGCCGGCTGCACCGCGCGGGCATACGGGCCGGGGCTGTATGGCCCGGTGGGGGCGTATGGCTCGGGACCGTATGGCTCGGGACCGTACGGCCCGGAGGGGCCGTATGGCCCGGGGCCGTATGGCCTGGGACCGTATGACCTGGGACCGTATGGCTCGGGACCGTATGGCCCGGGACCGTACGGCCCGGGACCGTATGGCTCGGAACCGTATGGCTCGGAACCGTATGGCTCGGGACCGTATGGCCTGGGGCCGGCGCAGGAGATGAGAATGATCATCAGACAAATTGCGGTAAATAGCTTCATGATTGGTCCTTTTCAGGTGGTGGCGACGCCGTCCATCAATGGACCTGATTGCTTAATCGTCCGTCTCCTCCCACACCGTTAAGCGGCCGCCGACCCGCAGCGCCCGGGAGTCGATCAACAGACCTACGGGCGAATAAGCACGCCTGCTCGCCGCCGCTGGCGTGGCGGCGGGCTCCTCGCCATCACGCGCAAACACGACCAGCAAGGCGACGAGTTCACGCTTCACGTCGACTGGTCAGTTCCCCGTCATCATCTCGGCGAAAAGCTGGCTTCGGCGGTCGTGCTCGGTGCGGCCTGAGTGGCGTCCTCACCATCCAACCTGGCGACGTGGATGGAGCTTCCTTCTGCAAGCGTCTGACGTCCCAGACGGAGAATGTTAATCGCGGCGTTAACGTCGCGATCATGAACAGCGCCGCACTCGTCACACGTCCATTCTCTTATTTCGAGACCCTTTCGGGCTGCCGACGCATCCGCATTCGCAACAGGTCTGAGTGCTCAGGGCGCTCGGAGGTATCCACAAACGTCGCCACGCGCGCAATCGCCTTATACCGCAGCATGTTGCGAGACATCCCAATGCTGGCATCAGCCGACGACTTGCCGTTCGTTGCCTGAAGCCAGCGGCCGGATGATTGCAACGCCCGGCCGCGTCATAATCGACCCGGGATCCCGCTCTCTTCGTGTGTTGAAAACCGTTCGGCGAGTCGTTCGAGACTCGTGGCACGGTCATGCGCACACGCCCCCAAGGTGCGCGAGCATATTCGAGGCGTTATCAGAACACGGCCGCGCTCGGACCCGCCATCGGCCGTAAGCTGCGGGCGATGTATTCCGACACCATCGCCTAAGGTGTGGCGGCACATTTCACCGCCATCTGCGCCGGCTGGATGAGCCTGGGGCCCCCTCGAAATGACGCGGGCAACCGGGTTGAACAGATTACGGCTGATGCCGATCAAAGGCGGCAAATCGCTCCGGCCCTGTTCGGCGATGATGCCGGCACACATCGCCCGCAGCTCACACCCCGTTGCACGCCTCGTGCGTGGCCCACGGGTTGCGCGAACTCACTGCGAAAGCCAGCTCTTCCTTTCTCGTACCAGCGCCGCTATTGCAGGAAGAATGACAATCAGAGGCATAAGTGAGATGCTCATGGGGGGAGGATGGTCCTCGCCCGTCCCCATGATCATAAGCCCGACACTCACCAAGCTCGGAATTAAGATTGCGACTACGAGCCCTAATCCCCAGCGTAGCAGACGCTTTTTCTGATTTTCCTGTTGCTGCTGCTGAATGAACGTCGCAATTTCGGCTTCCATTTGTGCCGGCGTCATTGTCGCGTCTCCCTGTGCCGCGTGGGCGAGCATCGTTATGTGATGTGTCGCTATTGCCGGGCTTAAGGTTCAACGTGCGTATCCCTGCCGGACGACTTTCTGTACGACCCTTTGCTGGCCGAAACCGAAGCATTCCGGGCTGATGCGCGTGGCTGAGGCAAAGGAGCCCCGCAAGAGAGGCGCCGCAGCGATGGAGCTCGACCGGCGCCGATGGCTGTGAAGGCTGGTGTGGATGCCGAGCAGCGCGACTGTAATGAAAATCCAGTTCATTGCCGTGCCGAACAGAAGAAAGAACTTTGCATCGGCGATTTTGCAAATCTCTCCAAACAACCTGCGGTAGTTAGGCTTATAGATCCTAGGTTTTCTCGCCGGCTCTTTACATCCCTCCGCTTGATTCAGCGGGCACCCGATTGACTCCCAATATCAATATGAACAAATAGGGAACATGGGGACACCAAAAGCAATTGTAGCAGGGCATGAATACCTCTTTTCCCATTGCCGTTGTCGAGGCGCTTCGTAAGCGCATTCGGTGTCTCGAGGGCGGGACAAGGCATCGGAAGGCGCTGTTGCCGTTCGGCATCAAGGCCAACGATGAGCTCAGAACTCGCCGCGGCACCCCCTCACCCGAATTTTGCAACGAGCGCGCAAATTCCGAGCTCTCCCCGCAAGCGGGAAAGGTGAGGGCCGCGGCCAGATGGTTACCCTTCCCGCAAGGTGGAG
>JASHYD010000919.1 GCA_030043175.1 Xanthobacteraceae bacterium
GCCCGGCTCCTGGGCTATCGCGAGGACCTCTGGCGCAAGCATACGGGCATGGACAGGCGGCTCGTACTGAAGCTCTTCAGCGAGACGCTTAACTGGCGCTCGTCCATGGATCTCATGATCGGCCGCAGCCTGCAACTAACGCTGGGCGCACGTGGGCTGCCGGTTACCGCGTTCTCGATCAATGTCGGCGAGCACGATGACGTGGTCTACCTGGAGCGGTCGGCCAACAAGTGGCCTCTCGCGCCGGAGCACTTCTCGTTCTTCCTGCTGGACGACGGCCGACCGCAGTTCTATCGGCTCAAGCGCGACGTGATCGACCTGGGGGGCGACTACACCCTGTTCACCCACCGCAATGAGGTCGTGGGCCGAATCGACGGCAAGGTGTTCACGCTCGGCGGCAAATGGCGCGGACGGGTGCATCCGGACCACGCCAACCCGCACCTTCTGGCCGTGCTGCAACTCTTCTGTGGCATGCTGATCTTCAACGGCAGCTGCCGCCGACACGTGCGCCGGATCGCCCGCGACGTTCGTGCCGGCCGCTACGAGCCCAAGATCGAGAAGCAGGAGGCCGACCTGTATATGAACCCGCGGCGCGTGCGATAAGCTTCGCCAAAGCACTCCTCCGGGCCGAAACGCGATACGGAAAACTCGGCCGGTTTCTCCGGGCAGGTGGCCCTCCGGGCTTGCGCCTGGCGTAGTTGGCTCGGCCCCAGGCGAAACAAATCGTGACACGATAGCGGATGCAGGGTGGCCTGGTTGCGAAGGAGCGATCGTTGACCACTCCCGATGGCCTGGCTGGCGGGTGTGCCGCGGGCACGTGGCACATTCTACATTCACTTCGGCGCTGCAATGCCGACAATCTCGCGGCCCTTTGCGACAACAAGAGCGGCTAGCGTGCACAGAGCGAGGTGCGAGGTACGAAGCGGCTCACAGCACCTGGCAGGTCTCGTAGAAGCAGGTGAACGCAGTGGCACGTTTGAACGCTGCGTCGCGACGGTGCGTTCGAGCGTGTGCGGAAGTGGATCAACTCGACCGCCCGCGCGTTCGGCCGGCGCATCGAGCCGAATAGGTGACGGCGCGTGCTCTTGCTCATTATCGCCCACCTTGCGAAAAATTGAGTAGATGCGTCCTGCGCCGCGTGAGTTCGTTCACCACGTCGTCAAGGTCGGGATTAAAGGCTCTCACCGACAACATCGTCCGGCGTGGGAGTGACGTCGAGCCTCCGGTAGAGGGCGTCAATGTGCTCGACCGTCCCTGCGATCAATGGGTGCCACAGCGCCAGAGTTTCGGCATCGCCCGATTGCAACGACACGACCCGCCGACGGTCGGTCGAACTTGACCTGGGTCGGCCGATAGAACTCGGACACCCCCGGCACGCCTGGATGCCCGGCCGGCCAGCCATTCGTCGAATAGATGCTCAATCAGCATACCAAACGGCGTTCCCCCGACCGACGTGGTTGCGGCGAACCAGGCAGCGCCCAAGAAATGCGAGCCGCCGCGCAGCGCGTCACCGATGATGGTGCTCCGGAGGTGACCGACACGCATTTCCTTGGCTAGGAGTGTGTCCGAATATTCGTGATCACCAACTTCGACGAGAATTTGATTCCACCGAAGCCGCGAAGAGGAGTCGAATTTTGCATCACCATTCTGGAAACGACCAACAATGAGAATTCCATTCCCAGCGACTCCACGTTTTCCGATTACTCGGACAGGCTCCTAGGTTGTGTGATGAATAGTCAACGTCAGGAGGCGTCTTGGGCCACCCCCGCCAATCCGCTTGTCGGCCAGCATACGACCCGCGGCGTCGGACAGTTATGCGGTACGCAGCGTCAAATTGACGAAATTCGGGCCACAGCACCGCAACGGGGCGCAGAAGCTCCACCATAGCGGCGACAATATTACGGGATCGCGCCGCAGCTGTCGCGCCAACCGTAACGCCGAATCCGACTGGTAGTCGGCATGATCATATCGACAACGATGGCAGCCGCGTCATCGCCGAGGGACTGGCGATGACGAAATTTTCCGAATGAATCGACCATGTCACACGTCTCGATGGCACGAACCTGCGCCTGCTTAGCAGGCTAATCCTTCCATGGATCGAATTCCGCTGCGCCCGCCATCGCCACCGCAAACGGACGTAAGGTGTGTAGTACGCGCACGGTGCGGGCATGTTCGGCGATCACTTCGGGCAAGCGTCGATATGCCATCGGGCTTTCGTCGAGATCGGCGCCGATCAATACGACTCCCCGATCCCTGAGCCATGCGTCCATTTCCGCGCGGGTGAAGCGTCGCTTCGCCTCCTTGCGGCCAAACAATCGGCCCGCGCCATGCACCGTGGAATAGAGCGCGGCCCGAGATTCCTCGCTGTCGACGCCTTCGATGATCACGGCATCATCTCCCATGGAGCCGCCAACGAAGCCGCGTTGTCCCGGGAATGCCGGAGTCGCTCCTTTGCGCACCACCCACAGATCGAGGTCACCGTGGCGCTCGCGCCAGGCGTAGTTGTGATGGTTGTGCACCCTGTCCGTGACAGCGCCGCCAATAATTTTGCGCACGCGCTCGATTACCCACTCGCGCCCCGCATAGGCATAGCGGCCGGCAAGCTCCATCGCGGCGATGTAGCGGCGCCCGATTTCGCTGTCCTCGTCGATCACCGCCGGTGGGACATTCATGCCGTCCTTGCCGCCGGCGGCCTTGAGATAGCGTGTCGCGCTGGTGTGGCCGAGGCCGCGCGAGCCGAAATGCACCCCGATCCAAACGAAGCCGGATTCATCGCGCATCAGGTCAACGTAATGATTGCCGGAGCCGACGGTGCCGAGCTGCGCGACGGCCTTCTGCCGATAGGCCTCCATATCGGACGCCTTCCAGGCTTCGGCATCGTCGAACAGCGCATGCTCGACACGCTCCCCATTGGTGCGGCCGACGCCGAACGAAATCACCGACGAGACGTCCTTGATGATGCCGCCGACGCGGTCCTTGATCGCAGAAAAAGACGTGTCAAGCCGTGCGGCCATGTTGCCGCATCCGATATCGAAGCCGACACCGGAGATGCTGATCTGCCCCTGATAGGCGATCACACCCCCGACCGGTTGAGCGTAGCCGAGATGGCCATCGGCGCAGATGACGCCACCAACGACATTGCCCACCGCCATGCAGTTACGCATCTGAGCAACCGTCGCGTCGTCATGTCGTCCGAACACCCGCAGCAGGCTATTCGCGTACCGCGGCGCTTGCGGCGAATTGACTGTGATCGATTGCCCCGCGGCCGCAAGATGTTCTTTCCGCGCCGCGTCGCGGTAGGCGCACCACGCCGGCATTGATCGTTCTCCCGGCCGCTCGATGCGGCTGTCCGGTTCCACGCCGGCAGCAAGCGCAAGCTCGCGGGCGCGGCTCTCGTGGGGATCTGGCTTTCTCATAACTGGCATCCTTTGTTTCGCAAGCAATGAGACTGAAGCGCGCTCGTGGTCCCGAAGGCGGCGCTAACCCATTCAAAAGTGGAGGAGCGACGCTCCTTCGTCGCGTTTGAAATCATTTAGCAATTTGACTTGCCCCGACCGTAGTCACGTCCGTATTCACGACTCCATCGGAAATCCCCGCCGCGGACCTGTACCCGATCAGCGAGGCCCCAATCCCCACCCCTCTCCGGGCATGGATACCGCGCCCTGCGGCGGGCTTTTGTCCCCCTGTTCTCAGGGGAGACTTTTCCGCCTCCATAGCTACTTGGCGGGCACACGGCAACGGCAGCGGGACGGCCCCATCGTCTCGCGGTGGCGCTTATCGACGTCCGACCGCGTCCGTGATGCGAACACCCTCAATCATATGAGAGGTTCGAGACGCTCCTGAGCTAGGCGGTCGTGTCGTTCAATAAAGCCCATGAAGACTGTGGATCGGCTGGAGTTGGGATCAGCCGCCTTCCGTGCACCGTCACCCTTTGATTATGAGCGCACACATTTTACGTCGTGCGTTCCTGAACAGAGACCGCATTCGCTCGGTCCATAGCGTCTTACGATCGCGGAGTCCTTCGGGACTCTCGAAGGCGTCCTTGATCGAAAGATCATAACCCGTCAGGTAACGCGGGCTCTGTTGGTTGTCGGCTACGAAACGCCGCGCCCGCTCGATGCCAGGTATGCCGATGAGTCCCGGGAGGTGGTCTTGGTCGTACCACGCGTTGTAATGGGCAACGACGTCCGCGGGTATGTTCGTGTGTACGATGTATAGCCAGGGCGACGGCGTCGTCAGCCGCGCCTCCGACTTCCCGCGCAAGCGTCAGAGTGAAGACCGCTCCCGGTTCATCCGAGACCATGGCGTATCGGCGCCTTCTATCCAAAGGAGCGCCTCTTCGGCGCTGCCATCGACGCGTAATGATGTATGGCGCAGCCCGGCCCATCCACGGAACGCAACAGATTCGTCTCGGGCGCGTTCGCATCCTGCCCCCAGACCGTCATCAAACGTTGCATTCCCCATCAGCAATGCCTCCAAAGTTCGGACGGGTCGATCCCCCTTGAGGTGGACCGCGCAAAGCACCTTTCCGGGGCGGAGCATCACGATTGGGTCGCGGGGTTCGACCGGCTCGGTCACAGCACTTGGCGCCCCCATCGTTCGCTTGCAACCGCGCGCATCTTATGTTAATTATATGTTAGTTGATATCAAAACATTGGGGGATTGCCACATCTTGCCGTTGGCCGGAGTGGGTATTCAACAAGTACTCTCTGCCACAAATCGGTGAACTGAGCATCTGCCAATCCAGAGCGGGACGGATTTGCTTTGGTGAGTCAGCCGAGTGTAACCCGTCAGCTTCCCGGCGTTGGGACCACCCAACTCGGCGCTTGCTACCTAATCAACGCATAAGGTCGGTTAGTGCCACCGTAGGTCGCGGCGGGGCTCACACCTCGGATATCCGCGTCGCCGACATGTTCACGGTGGACGAGGTGCAAGCGCTGGCGTCGGCGTCCAGTGGACAAGTACGTTGCCGATCACCGCGAGCGAGTAGTCACGGCAGAACGAGATCGCATCCCGCTGGACGCGAATGGAGGCGCTGGCATCGGTGCTCCCTGGGCCATGGCCTGACATGCTAGAGCCTGCTGCCGGCACTGCCCTAGGTGCAGCAGTGTGCCCCTGGTACGAGAGTTTCACCCACAAGGGGTAACCGAGGAGGAGTACCTGATGATTCGCAAGTTGATGCTTATTCTGGCGGCGTCCGTCGCTCTCACGTCATCGGCCATGATCGAGTCGGCGTTCGCTGACTCTATCGCCGTCACCAATTACAAGCGGTCTGCGGACAAGATCGGTGAAAAATGGAAAAAGGGGATGAAAGATGCCAATGACGCCATGATGAAAGCCAAAGCTGATCTTGCCGAGCTGAACAAGAAAAATCCTCGCCCAGCAGACTACGATAAGCAGGTCGAAAGTCTTCAGAGCAAGATCAGCAAGGCCCTGTCAGATATGGAATCCCGCTCAGCGGAATTCCGGCTCGAAATGGCTTTGATTGAGTTCAAGCCGGAGAAGAATCAGAGCGAAGGCGACGGGCTACGCGAGTACATCAAGAAAATTATTGCGACGGGCATTCCGCTCAGCAATTCCGTGTCTATCCCAGTGCCCGACGTGACCTGGAATTGGAAGACGAACACACTGGGCTCGATCGTATTCAAAATCAACATCACACC
>JASHYD010000920.1 GCA_030043175.1 Xanthobacteraceae bacterium
GTGATATGCTATCAGAATTCCGTTACCTGAGGGAGAGAACCATGAAACGTCCAATTCCGGTACTGATCGCGTTGGCGATGACGGCGATTGCTCTGCCGCAGGGCGCGAGCGCAGAATCGATTGCGGTCTTTACCAAGAATACAACCAACCCATTCTCCAAGGCGATCCGCACCGGCAGCGACTTTGCGGCCAAGAAGCTGTCGATCGACGTGTCGCACTATGTGCCGACCACGCCGGACAATGCCGCCGAGCAGACCAAGCTCGTTGACGATGCGATCGCAAAGAAGCCGGATCTCATCGTGTTCGATCCGGTCGAAAATCAGAGAATGGTGCCCGCCATAGCGAAAATAAATGCGGCCAACATTCCGGCGGTCGAGATCACCGATCGCGCGGAGGGCGGCAAGTTCGTATCCGCCGTGCTGCCGGACGACTACCAGCTCGGCCTCGCCACCGCCCGCCGCCTGTTCAAGGCGCTGGACGGCAAGGGCAACGTCGTCATCCTGGAAGGCATTCCCACGACGACGAGCAGCATCGAGCGGGTCAAAGGCTTCAACGACGCGATCAAGGAATTCCCCGCCGTCAAGCTGTTGGCGTCCAAGTCGGGCAACTACCAGCGCAGACCCTCCCAGGATGCGATGGAAGGTTGGATCAGACAGTTTCCCCAGATCGACGGCGTGCTGGCCGCAAACGATTCCATGGCAGCTGCCGCCGTCGAGACTCTGGAGAAACGCAACCGCAAGGCCGTGGTGGTCGGGATCAACGGCAGCAAGGAAGCAATCGACTTGATCAAGGCCGACAGGATGCTCGCGACCGGGGAATTCAATGGTTTCGTCATCGGCTGCCTCGCGGTCGAGATCGCGGCGCGAAACTTGCACAAGCAGGAGGTTCCGAAAGAGTTGGTGGTGAAGCCCGCGATCTACGACAAGGTCAACTATCAACAATACGAGGCGCGTGCCGAGATGCGCGAATGCCCAACTCTCGAAGAGGAGCTGAAGAATTAAAGTCAGTCCCACCGGGTTCGCGCAGGGCGACGGCGCATTGCGGTCATAAGAATCACTTCTCCAGGCCATGGCCGGGCTCGTCCCGGCCTTCCACGTCCTACCCGCTGAGGCGCTGCGAGAAAGACGTGGATGCCCGCGACAAGCGCAGCGATGATGGCGAACAACGGGCCAATATTGTGTTTTTGCGCAGCCGCTAGAAGCGAGCACGATGCACGACACGCTCGCACACGCGCCCGCGACGCCGCCGGCCGCTGATGTCAATCTGCTTTATGCGGCCCGCTGTGTACGCGGAATAGGCGACGGCTTCGCGGTTGTGATCCTGCCCGCCTATCTGGCGGCGATTGGACTCACGCCTGCGCAAATCGGTTTTGTCGCCGCCGCATCTCTGTCCGGCACCGCCGTCTTCACGCTTCTGGTCGGGATCATCGCACCCCGGTATGACCTGCGCCATCTGCTGGTGCTCGGCGCCGTCCTCATGGCAGCCACCGGAGCTGCATTGCCGAGCTGCGAGGGCGTGTTCTGGATCGCTGCAGTCCTGTTCATTGGAACGATCAATCCCTCGACCGGAGATATCGGCGTGCTGGTGCCGCTGGAGCACGCGTCGCTCGCTCGCGGCGTTGCCGACAGGGAGCGCACGCGCACTTTCGCGCGCTACAGCCTGACCGGCGCCTTGTCGATGGCGGCGGGCTCCCTTACGGCCGGCCTTGCCGACGTGCTGGTGCGGTCCGGAATGACGCAGCTGACGGCGTTCCGGCTGATGTTCTATCTCTATGCGGCGCTCGGCATCGTTGCCGTGTTGCTCTACCTGCGCCTGCCACGCGCTCACATGACGCCATCCCGGCCGGCCGCGCCGTTGGGACCATCGCGGTCCATGGTGTACCGGCTTGCGGCGCTGTTCGGTCTCGACGCCTTCGCGGGAGGCTTTGTCGTGCAGTCACTGCTCGCGCTATGGCTGTTCGAAAAATTCGAGCTTTCCGTCGCGGCGGCGAGCGTGTTTTTCTTTTGGGCGGGTGTGCTCGCCGCATTCTCCCATCCGGTTGCGGCACGGATTGCGAACCGGGTGGGGCTCGTCAACACGATGGTGTTCACCCACATCCCGTCGAGCATCTGCCTGATCGCTGCGGCGTTCTCGTCAGACATGACGCTTGCGCTGGGGCTGCTTCTGA
The DNA here is from genome assembly GCA_030043175.1 of Xanthobacteraceae bacterium. The sequence goes on from JASHYD010000920.1 coordinate 2,168, forward strand.
CGCGGTCGGCGCTATCGCAAATGGACGTGCCGACGCGGACATCTTACGTGATGGCGGTGGTGACGCCGGCCGAGCGAACTGCCGCCGCGAGTGTGACCGCCGTGCCGCGCAGTCTTGCCTCTTCGATCAGCCCGGCACTTGCCGGCATGCTGCTGACGCTCCCTTTCGCAGGACTACCGCTCGTATTGGGCGGAAGCCTTAAAATCATCTACGACGTCGTGCTGTTGTACGCGTTCCGGCACATCAAGCCGCCGGAAGAAAAGGCGGGAGCCTGAGGTCTCAGCCATGAAGTTCGCGCGCAATCGCAACCCAAAAGCGCGAATGCCCACCCTGGAGGTGATGACGATTGGCTCGATTGATGTGCGCCTTTAGAAAAACGCGAGCGTGCGAATTTCAATGCTCTCCCGCGGTCGCGCTTCACGGGGCGAGGTCGGATCGTCGAAGGCCGTGTGGGCTGTCCATCGAGCCCGGCCGTCGGTCAGTGAATCGTACACCTTGAACACGAGCGCTTCGTCCGGCCGCATCCGCGGGAACCAGTACCACCGGTGCTGCGAATTGTAGGTGATGGCGTAGGTTTGGCCGACGCGGTGCGGATAGCGCCGCTCCGACACGACCAAATTCTCAGACGACAGGCTGCCCGCGTCACAGATCGCCAGTGGAAAGGTCTCAACCGGATGGCGGATCGGCCGCCACACCTGGATAATGGCGAAGCGGCGGCGCAGCAGTTCGCCGGCCTCTTCGGGCAGAAGGTCGCGCACGCGTTGCGGGCCTGACCACTCCGTGTAGTCGTTGTGCACCCGCGGCACCACCTCACGAATCCTGCGCTCAGCGCGCATCGCGTCGATGGCCGTGCGCAGCGTGTGATCGAACACGACCACGCGCGAAGCTCCGCTCTCAGCCTTCACCAGCGCTTCCATCTCCGCATAGTATGTCCCACGCACTTGCGCCTCATCAAAGAAGTCGCCGGCCGCAGTGTCGTGGCGGATGAAGTGAAAGCCGTTGCGTTCAAGCGTAAATTCGTCCGCGCGGCGCCGGCCATTGCGGATCGTCACGCGGCGCGGATCGGGCTTGCCGCCGGTGCGAACGTCGGTCCCCCCCGCCGCTGCCGTCTCGGTGAAGACCTTGCTGCCGTCATCCACGATGTAGTTGAGCGTCGCCTCAATCGCATCTGGGGCGGTCTGCGGTTCGAGAACCTGATCGGCAACCTGATCAAGGACTTGGACCATGGGGAACTCCTTGTGTCCGCAGCCGCGGGCTCCGGCGATCGAATGCCAATAGAATAGTGGCCGCGCGCAATGATGGAAGGCGGCCACCGCGAACTTTGACGGCGCCGCGGGGCAATGCAGCTATGCAGAGAGGCGAAGCTTCCGTCCCGTGTCTGGAGGACGTCATCTTAGATCTTGCTTTAACCGATCTGAAGGGGTCAGCATCGTCAGAACGTAGGGGCAGGGCCTTGGCGTGGCCGTTGGGGTCGCCCCAACAGCAGGCAAGGCCGCAAACCCGTCAGATTAGCTCAACGATCGATCTACCTAATCATCGATCTTGAGCAGCGGGAAGGCGCTGAGCGCATGCGGCGCCGTCACCGGCGGCGCCGCATGTAGATATGAGCGGTCGAGTTCGGCAAATTTTGTCACCCCGAGCAGGCCAAGACAGCGCTCTATTTCGTCTTCGAGGATTTCGAGCATGCGCTCCAGTGCCTTTTCCCCGCCGGCCGCAAGAGCGTAGCATTGCATGCGGCCGAGCCCCACCAGATTGGCCCCCGTCGCGATTGCCTTGACCACGTCGGTGCCGCGGGCAAAGCCCCCGTCGACAATGATACCGGCCCGGCCCGCCACGGCCGCGACGATCTCGGGCAACACGTCCATCGAGCCTCGGCCCTGGTCAAGCTGGCGGCCGCCGTGATTGGACACGTAGATCCAGTCGACGCCGTGATCGAGCGCGATGCGAGCGTCCTCGGCGGTTGCAATCCCTTTGAGGGCGAGCGGGATGTTGAACGCGCTTTTGATTCGTTTGATGGTGCGCCAATCGAGCGCCGCCTGGAATTCGCGGCCGCTCGCGCGCCGGCGGCCCGCCACCACATGGCGCTTGGCAAGGTCGCGTTCGCGGCGGCTATAGATGGCGGTGTCGATCGTGATGCAGAAGGCCCTGTATCCGCAGGCGATGGCGCGGGTTACGTGTTCGTCAACCCACGAGTCATCGCCGCGCACGTAGAGCTGGAAGATCCGCGTCGCCTCGGGCGCCGCTTCGGCCACCTTCTCGAGTCCAGGCTCACACACCGAACTGACCATATGAGCCACCCCGAAGCGCTGGGCCGCCCTTACGACTGAGGCCGCGGCTCCGTCGTGAAAGCATTCCAGCGAGCCCACCGGCGCCAGCACCACCGGCAGCCGCAGCTGACGCCCCAGCACGGTCGCGGTCGCATCAACCCGGGACACATCGCGCAGCACCCGCGGCCGGAAAGCAATCGAATCAAGAGCAAGGCGATTACGACGGAGTGTGGTTTCGGTCTCGGTTCCGCCGACAATGTAGTCCCAGTTGTTCTGATTGAGGTTCTGGCGTGCCTTGGCAATGATTTCGTGCAGGACCTGGTAATCGGGCTCAGGCCACACGAGGCGTTGGTCGGCGATCTGTTCGGGGTTCTGATCTTGCATGGGGATATCAAGTGAGGGATGGCAGATGATCAAGGTCGGATAGAGATTTCACACCGCAGCCGGTTATTCAACCGCCCTGTCATCTGCCATCCGATGTGCGCCTTCACTCCGCCTTTATCACGAGTTTGAGCGAAGATGCGAGCACAGCGGCCGCCAGAAGGATGCCGGCCATAGCGAGGAGGCCTGCCGCGAACGAACCGGTATTCTCCCTTAGCCATCCCATCAAATAGGGTCCTGCGAAGCCTCCGATGGTTCCGACGGAGTTGATAAATGCCAGTCCCGCGGCAGCGCCGACGCCGCTCAGGAAGCGGGTCGGGATCGGCCAGAAGATTGACCGCGCCGATGTAATGCCGACCAGCGCCACGGTCATGGCCGTGAGCCCCAGAACCAGATTGCCGGCCGCCACCGAGGCGGCCAGGCCGCCCATTCCGACCATAAGGGCGATAGTGAGGTTGGCGATCTTCTTGCCGGTGCGGTCGACGTGCCAGGACCACCACAGCATACCAGCCGAAGCGAAAACATAAGGCACGGCCGACAGAACGCTCGATGCGAGGTCCGAGAGCCCGAAGCTCTTGATGATCTGCGGCAGGAAAATGCCCACTCCGTAGGAGCCGAGCGTAAAGCCGAATTGAATCACCGCCAGCATGACGACGCGAATATCCGCAAGCGCCGCCAACAGGCTCGACTTTGGCCGCTCGCGATACTCCGCGGCGAGCATTTCGGCCAGAATCCGCCGATCCTTGTCGGTGAGCCATGGCGCGGTCTCGGGGCGATCAGCGAGAACGTAAAGCGCCATTACGCCAAGGATGACCGCCGGCAATCCTTCGACGATGAAAAGCCATTGCCACCCGGCAACGCCGACCACGCCATTCATCTCGAGCAGCAATCCCGAAATCGGACCTCCGACCACGGACGACAGCGGGATTGCGACCAGAAACCACGCCAGCATGCGCGTGCGGTACTGTGTCGGAAACCACGCCGCAAAAAAGTACGCAACGCCTGGGAAGAATCCAGCTTCCGCCACGCCGAGGGCAAAGCGTGCCGCGTAATAGGAATGGACGTCATAGGCCCAGGCGG
>JASHYD010000921.1 GCA_030043175.1 Xanthobacteraceae bacterium
GTCGGTTACTTTGCCAGTAGCAATAGACTTGGTTACGAGATTGGCGACGGCTTCCGATACCGCGGACGCGGACACCCCGAGCCGTGCGCCAACTTGCGTCGCATCCGGCATGTCAAACCAGGCGGGAAACACGGACAGACGGCGAAGCACCATCCGTTCCGCCTCGCCGAGCAATTGGCAGCTCCACTCGAGCATCGCGCGGAGGCTCCGGTGACGCGGCAGTGCGGTCCGAAGTCCCCGAGACAGAAGCTTGAAGCGATCGCGAAGGCCCTCGGCGAGCTGGCGCATGCTGAAGACTTCCGCCTGCGCGGCAGCCAACTCCAACGCGAGCGGTATACCATCGAGACGCCGGCAGATTTCGACCGCGAAGGGCGCCTCACGATCGGTCAGGGTAAACCCGCCGACAGTCTCGGCAATGCGTTCAACAAGCAATTCAACCGCCGAAAAGGCGAGCGCGTCCGGCGCGGTGACATTCGCATCAGCCTCGGGATAATTGAGGGGCGGCAGCCGGTACGCCCATTCGCCCCGAACTCGCAGAGGTTCGCGGCTTGTGGCAAGGATTTGCACGCCCTCGGCCGACGTTAGAAGCGCTTCGGCAAGCTCCGCCGCTGCATCGACGATATGCTCGCAATTATCGAGGACGACCAGGCAGTCGCGCGAGCGCACAGCTCGAAGAACCTGTGCCCGGGCGCTCGGATTCGAGTCAACCTCGAAAGCGATCGCCGCCGCAATCCACAATTGGTCCGCATCCTTAGCGGCAGTCAGGTCGATGAATATTGCCGCATCTCCGTTGGCCCGCTGCCATAGCTCGGCCACCATTAACGCAAGACTGGTCTTTCCAATTCCGCCCGATCCGACCACGCTGACCATGCGATGGGCGGCGAGCTGCGACAATAGGCTTTGAACCGCTTCCGACCGACCGATCAGGCGGACGGAATAGCGCGGCGCGCCTTGAGGAGTAATGTCCTGGTCCGGTGGCGTTGCCGCAAAAAACTTCTCGCCGCGGTAGACCGGTTCGACGAAACGGTAGCCTCGACCTGGGACGTTCTGAATGTAGCGGCGGCCGTCGCGACCGTCGCCCAGGACCTTGCGGAGAGCGCCTATATTGGCGCGGAGGTTGGCTTCGTCGACCCAAATACCACTCCAAACGGCTTCGATGAGTTCGTCTTTCGAGACGACCTCGCCAGCATTCTCGACCAGAACCTGAAGCAGCCCCATCGCGCGGCTGCCGATGCGCACACTCTGATCGCCGTCAAACAGTAGCTGACGCGCTGGCACGAGGCGAAACGCCCCGAACGACAGGATCTTTTCTCGGATTTGCATCATCGTCCGCCCGCTTGCCCAGAAAGTTCTCAGCACTATCTGCGACGTTTTACACTCTTTATTTGGCGCCCTTTCGGACAGGCGGCAACAATGGAGCGGCCCAATCGACCGCTTGGGTGGAGTAACCCTATGAACCGCCATGCTTTTTCCGCCGGCACCGTGGGCGCCGACGAAACCGGTACAGCATTACGGCAGCGAGTTGGAGTTGAGGAGTATTAACTTGGCAGACATCGCAACGTTACCAGACTTCGTCCGGCTGACGCTGACGATCAACGGGACCGGTCACGCCGTGAAGGCCGCCCCCTGGACGACGCTCCTCGACCTGCTGCGCGAGCATCTCGGTCTCACCGGTACGAAGAGAGGCTGCGATCAGGGACAATGCGGCGCGTGCACGATTCTGGTCAACGGACGGCGTATCAATTCATGCCTGACCTTTGCGGTTATGTACGATGGCGCGCTGATCACCACGATCGAAGGTCTTTCACAAGATGGGGCCCATCATCCGCTGCAGCAAGCATTCATCGACCAGGATGCTTTCCAGTGCGGCTACAGCACACCCGGGCAAATCTGCTCGGCTGTCGGGCTGATAGCAGAAGGCAGGGCGAGAACCGCCGAACAAATCCGCGAACTCATGAGCGGAAATATCTGCCGCTGCGGGGCCTACACCAATATTGTTGCGGCGATCCAGCAAGCGATGGGCGATCATGATCAATTTTGAATAGCTCGCGCGGGCAACGTTGCAGATGCGGTGCGTCTTATCGGCGACGATCCTGCCGCGAAATTCATCGCTGGCGGACCAATCTCATCGACCTGATGAAGATGGATGTCGAGCGACCGACAAAAGTCATCGACATTAACCGCCTCCCACTCAATAAAATCGAAAGCACGCCAAATGGTGGCATGAGGATCGGCGCACTGGTGCGCAACGCTGATCTCGCCTATCACCCGCTCGTTGAGCAGCACTATCCGGTGCTTGCAAGCGCGATCATGGCGGGCGCATCCCAGCAACTGCGCAATTTGGCGTCGACAGGCGGCAACCTGTTGCAGCGGACGCGCTGCGCCCACTTTTACGACACGGCGACACCTTGCAACAAACGTCAGCCGGGCACCGGCTGCTCGGCGATCGTTGGCCATAACCGCATGCATGCGATTCTGGGCGCCAGCGATGCCTGCATCTCGGTGCAACCATCCGACATGTGCGTTGCGCTCGCGATCCTCGAGGCGAAGATTCACGTCACCGGTGCGTCCGGCGACCGTGTCATCGCCTTCGCGGACTTTCACCGGCTGCCGGGCGACACGCCCCAACGCGACACCAACCTCAATGCTGGCGAAATCATCACCGCGGTGGAATTACCGCCGCAAGGTTTCTCCCAAAACTACACGTACCTGAAAGTACGCGACCGTCTGTCGTACGCCTTTGCGTTGGTTTCAGTGGCGGTTGGTCGGTTGGACTTGAGCCAACTGCGCCGTCATCGCGGACGTGCGCCTGGCGGTGGGCGGCGTGACGGCTAAGCCCTGGCGCGATCCGCAGGCCGAAGCCGCGTTGCGCGGGCAGCCCGCCGACGCCGAAACGTTTTCACGCGCGGCGGACGTTTTATTGCGCGACGTCAGGACTTACGAGCACAACCGATTCAAGGTCGATCTTGTCCGCTGACGCACGAGCATCGTCCGCAGATGGCGCACAATGACCAGGCCTACAAGGATTTCGTCACGCCCGACGGGTCGCCATTTCGACCGCTGTACGACGACGAAATCAAATTCAGCGGCCAGCCAATCGCGCTGGTTGTTGCCGAGACATCGGAGATCGCTCGCTTCGCGGACTTACTCGTCCGGGTGGAGTATGAGCAACAAGGGCACGTTACCGACATGTTCAGTCGGCGCGACGCGGCCGTTCCAATCAAGCCTCCAGCCAACTCGGCCGGCGCGTCGTTCGGTCCACCGAAGGCGCGCGGCAACGCCGAACAAGCACTCGCGTCTTCCGCGGTACGCCAGGAGGGCGAATATTATGTCCCCATCGAGCACCACAACCCGATGGAGCTCTATGCCGCGACGGCCATCTACGAGGCGGATGGCAAGCTGACGATCTACGACAAAACGCAAGGCGTGCAGAACGTCCAGCGCTATCTGTGCGCTGCGCTGGCATTAAAGCTTGAAGACGTTCGCGTGATGTCGCCTTTCATGGGCGGCGGATTCGGCTCCGGCCTAAGGCCGCAGTATGAAGTCGTACTGGCAGCGCTAGCTAGCGGCGCTAACACTGAAGCGATGTCGAGGCGACGAGGCTCGTCGGCGGCAATGGCGGTCCTTTCACCTTAAGTCTGCAAAATGCTGAGCGCGTGCGACCTGCTCCGTGGTGCTCGCCGGCGCGGCGCCGAACCGAATACCGAGTGGGTTAGCGGCTCGGGAATCGAGCTCGACGCCAGGGTTTCGTTGTTTCGGGGGCCGATGGTGGAGAGCGCTGCCAGTCGATGGAGACAACCCGGCGCGGTGTGTTCGCCATCCGCGATGTCCGGCCAAATCAGTAAAGCGCGTCGCTGCTGGCCGTTGCCAGTGTCTTAAAACATCTGCCGGCCTTAAAGGCCGGCAGGTTTCTCTTGTGATTCGCAAATGCGCTGAGTCCGAGAGCTTCAATCTCTTGAGAAAGTGACAGCGATCGTCGAGGCGAGCGCCATGAGGATCACGAGCGCTCCATACACATAGGCGGCAAGTGTGAGTCCCACCATCGGCACGGTGAACCCGGCGAGAACCGCAGGAAGGCTGAACGACAGGTAGCCTACGACGTAGAACGCCGCCAAGAGTTCAGCACGTTCGTCTGTCTGCGCGAGAGGCAACACGGTCCGCATAGTGCCGGAGAAGGTT
>JASHYD010000922.1 GCA_030043175.1 Xanthobacteraceae bacterium
TAGTAACCGCTTGGCAGTCCATAAATGTGACCGAACCGAAGTCTGCAAGGGGCAAAATCTCGCCGGCAAACTGAGGCGCTTCTACAATCCATTCCGCACAGTTACCGACGAGCTGTGTGCCGCCTGGCGAATGCAGTCCCCCGAGCCGACTGTATGCCACATTGACTTTCCCTCCGGTTGTGGCGTTGACCCAAAAAAGCCCACCGGTCGTGGACCCTGCACCAATGGGCAGACCATGACCAACATATTGTCTCCGGAAGACACAGGGAAATTAGTGATTGTCACGGGCTGATCGGGGACCCACTCCCAGAAAGGAGAAAAGGACGTAGACCCGATTTCCAGCTGCACGCCTGCCTGGAATAAATCGGTGGAGGAGCTAGAGGAGTTATGGTCCCCATCAATACCGACCCAAATGCCACATCCAGACAATCCGCCCTGAGAAGGTGCCATCACTGATGGGACAACCCAACTGCCGATGACCGACTGAAAACTCTCCCCGGGGCTGGCGAAGACTACTGCCCCGCACCAGTTGTGTGACGTGGTACCTCCGGTCGCCGGCCGGGTCGGTGGGTCGCGTCCCTTTTCATAAGGCGCAATTTCGGCTCGATGTGGTGAATTTTATTTTTCAGTTTGCTCCATTCCCGTGCGAATTTTTCGAGGAGGCGTGGGTCTTCTGGCACTGGAGGAAAGCCGTTTTCCTCTAGCTCGGCGCGGCTGGCAGTGAGCGGATCAAACCCCGGAGACGGTGCGTGTGATATAACTCTAATATTAATACCTTCAACCGTTAAAATCTTTCGCATCTCTGAAGGCTCCTTTAATTACGCGGAACAATAGCAGTATTATCTCCATAGCCTACCCGAGAAGCGAACCACCTCACCGTCACTCAGCACGACCGGCAGCCCCACGGTTCTGAGCCGGAACCGACGTACGGCCGTCAAAGGGGTATCGAGGCAACCGCGCACAACGCTACGTTAGTGACACAGTGGGATCCCTTGTATGAGGTAGCTCACACAGCGCCGGACATCGCCCTCGCCGACCGTTGTCAAGGCGCAACAGCAGGCCGCCGCCGGCCGCCGCTGCGCTTTGCCGGGCCTATGGCGCGGGCCGTCGTGCGATCGCCGGGGAGCTCGGCATTGGTCGAGCGCGCGTCTACAGGGTACGCGAAGGTGGTTCAGTCTGGAGAGGTGCTGTCAGAACTCGGACAGAGTCATTGCAGTTTGGAGGAAATGCCGTGCATGTTAAATTTGCGAAGATTATTGGTTGCGAGAAATGCGATCGATCGACGTGCTCTAAGCTGTTGCGAGATAGCCGGGAGAACGATCCTCACGCGGGATACGTCGGCCCCAACTACGAGCGGATCGGCGTGGTTCTGGTCGGTCCCAGGCATGCGGGGCGGGCTCGCCGAGAAAGACAGGCCATAGACGGCGGCGCTCCGAGCCTTAGGAGACAACCCGACGCCACAGAACTATGCCCAGCTGCAGGACGTCCTGGGCCGATTTATACCCGACGGGCCGGTCCACGGACGCTACTTCCCCTTGGCGGAATGCGGGCTGACTCTCGGAGATATTACATATTTCAAACCTCGTTCGCTGTCGGACGATTCATAATGAGCCTCCAAACGCTGCACGAACAAATTCCTGTCGGACGCATTTTCACCGTTGGCTCGACCTGCTCGAGCCTAGCCTCGTCGCTTTCATAGGGAAGTGGGTTTACGAGAACGGGAAGGCGGCCTGCGAAGGCGGATGTTCCTTGCTCTTTCGTGAACCGAGATAGAAAACTATCCGGGTCAGAGCGTCAAAAAAACCGCGCGGAAGTTACGGCAGTGAGCGTCGTCCACCTGAGCTAACGCATAGTTCGCGCCAGCCACCCAGCCGTGGCCGTCGGCGCTTTGGCGTCCCACTCGGAGCCGAGTAGGATAGCACCACAAGACCGAGTTGCGGTAGCGTTCGAATACCCATACCTGCCGGAGTTAGCGACGGCTGCCGGAGGCCGGCCGTGCGGGACAGGCTTTGCTAAGCGGCTGTCAGCGCGCGGATTGGCTCAAGATCGCGTGGCGAAGAGGGCGCGCTGTTTGCCGGGCTCTCGAAGCGGCCATGTTGCACGGCATGTAGCGGCAATTCACTTCCTGCGCTTGGCGACCTTACCGTTCAGCATTTTTTCGGCGAGACCGAGCGTCATGAGCTGCCGCAGGGCTTCCGGCCGTGACATCTCGACTGGCTGTTTTGCGATCCAGGCATCTAGCTGTGCCAGCTGATCTCCCGATAGCCGCGTCTGAACGGGAGTGCCGATCCCGGTGCGGGGCCTGCCCTTTTTGGTTCCAATTATTCTTGATTGTTTCATTGGTATTTGGTACCAAATAATCGGTTCAGATGCAAGGGAGGCCACAAGATGACACACACTGAACCGACCAACCAAGGAGCGGCGAAGCCTCAGGCACAATGGGAGGAGGAGAGGGTCACCAGGACCGGCTTCTGGACAAAGCTCCGGTTCGATCTGATCGATCTGATCGCAATCTTCTGCGGAATTAATTTCTTCCAATGGCTGCTGGGGCTCTAACCCCAGCCCGTTTAACGGGCGAGGCAAGTGGTGACGCACCTGCCTCGCCCTAACTATAGCAGCCAACTCAGAGAGCGCCAGGCGCGGCTGGCAGCACGCTCGGCGAAGCGGTAAGCACCAGAGGGCTACTCACAAACATCAAGGTTCGTCCACTGCTCCCGTCGGACAAGTATGCGAGCGCCCGCGCTCTCAAAAGTGCTGTCAGCTCGTGCCCTCTGGCGGGCCGCATAGAGGCGACGAGGCCGTCGCGGAATTCGAGGTGCCGGCTAATAGGCTGACGAGATACGGAGATGCCCCGCCGTAAAGGCGAAATCACCCGTGCCGACCTTCCGCGAAACTGGCCGCGTCACGTAGCGCACTCGGCCGAAAAGGTGCGCTGCTCAAGAACAGCGAAGTGACATTTAGCGCTGCCGCCGCCTTATCGACCGTGCTCTCGGCACCGCGATGACTGCCGAGCCGGAACACGCAGAGGCTTTTGCCCAGCTCGGTGTGAGGCGGTTCCCTGAGAGGGCGATACCCTCAAAGCAAGCGGGGCGACTCCGAAGAGGCGCCCCTCGCGTTATCTGGAGACCTCAAGTTCTTCTTTTGTTTGGAGCGTCTCCTTCGCTCGTGTATCGGGGGCAGTTTGTTTTGCGGGGTACCAGCACCTAGTACCCTCATGGCCAGGCGCTCTCAAGGTCCATGACGGCCGTCCTTCCGGGTAGTTCCGCCGCACAGCCGAAGCTGAGGGAAAGCAAGGAGAAGCATCCTGGCTCGGCGCGAGCGACTGCCCTTCCTTTTGTGGTGGTAGTCCCGCCTCAATCCCGTTCTCCGTCGGCCTGATGTCTAAAGGCACCGTCGGCCAGAATGGTGCGATCTGAACCTTGGGCTCGATGGGGCTCTCGATCGTGCCCATGACCGCCGGATCGATGCGGCTCTTGATCGTGATGTCCTTAGACATGGGCGCCTTAGCTTCCTGTAGGGCCGAAAATTCAGCGGATAGTGGATTGGCTGTAACTTGCGGAACGACCGCAACGTTGACCGGGGGATCAGAATCTCCAAAGAAGAGACAGCCCGCAGGCAATACAGCGAGCGCGATCGGAATTAACAATTTCGTCCGAATGGCGCGTGGATCGGTTGGCCGACGCAACATTTGCGGACACCTCCGCCCGTCCGACCGAAGTAAACGCGACGTTTCAGGCACAGCTTGCGGTGAGCGGTTTGTTTCGAGCGTGGCGAGCTTTTCGTCTTCCGTGGAAGTGGCGACCTCGCTTCGATGCGGCATCAGGTTGAGTAATTCCGGCAGCATTGCGAAATCAAGCGCAATCTGCCGCGCGTCGTCGATCATCAGGAAGTCGCCATGTCCTGCCATGTTCGGGTCGGTCCGGCCATAGAAAAAGCCGAGATGCCGGCCGTTGGCGTCATGGATGGCAAATCCGTTTGGGAGTTCGGCGATCTGCCACGGCCCGGGAAAACGGCTGGTCATGGGGAAATCCTCAGAGGCCGGAAGCTTTCAACGTAGGCGCCGGATGGCTCTGCAGGAGACAAGCCATCGCGCACCGCATCCACGATAGCATCACGCGAAATATGGAATCGATGAGACCTCGGGCAGCGGTGCAGATTCGTCTGTGGATATCGCGGCGTTCTGTCGGATAGTTGACAAACGCGGGTAGGCGAGTCGGATAAACTCTCGTGTCCCCTTAACTGGGAAGCGTGTGGTCGTCGGCGTCGTCAAACATGGGTAGATTGGTCCTTACAGCGCTAACGGGTTTGGTCAAGTTTGCGGGCCTGTTCGCGATTGCGATTTGCCTCGGAGCAGGGGCGGCGCTGTACATGAAGAATTCGCGCTTTTGGACAACAGAAGCGATCGCGGCAATCGAAGATAATCCGCAAGTCGTGAACCGATCGCACAAGGACGATCGACTTGCGCTGATTGTAGATCCGTCGCTTCGTTTTGCCGGCCCGCAAGATGGTTTTGGGATGCTGGAGGTTGGGGGACCTCTTAGTGCCGTAATTACAATCAGGGACGCCAATGGACGGCTCGTGTTCGAGCTTGATCCGCTGAGACGCACGACTGTCATTGCCAAACGCGAAGCTCGTCGAGTGCCGTCATCGAAGGAACCGGGCCCAGACATGGCTCCGAAATCGCGAGTCGTGCCTATGGGGAGGCCAAGCGACTGCGATCCTCCGAGCTGCCGCAGCGCCGGCGTCACACCGCTGGTGAATCGCTTCGCTTCCCTTGTTGATTTCCCAACACGCTTCTAGCGCGTCGGCCCATCGCGGTCTTGTCCAATTATGCTCGACGCAATGTGTGCTTTCAGGGCGCCGTCCAGCGCTGTCCGGCACGGGTTGCCACTTAACGGCCTGGTACGGCAGCTAGGCGAGAAGTTGAAGTGACGAGGACACCAGTCAACCCGGTAGAGTGTGGGCTTTCAATCACGCTTTCGCGCGCGCGCAGGCCTCCTGTATAACTCGGTGTGCTTCGTCGACGCCGCCCCACCGGGCCACCTTGACCCATTTCCTCGGCTCGAGATCCTTATAGTGCTCGAAGAAATGCTGAACCTGATCGATCGTGATTTCAGGAAGGTCGGTATAGGACCTTATCGCGTCATAGCGGCGCGTAAGACGCGACGCCGGGACAGCGATGATCTTTTCGTCGTGCCCGGCCTCGTCCTCCATGAATAACACGCCGATCGGCCGCACGCTCATCATCGCGCCCGGCGTGATCGCACGCGTATTGACGACCAGCACGTCGCAAGGATCACCGTCCTCTGAACGTGTGTGCGGGATGAAGCCGTAGTTTCCTGGATAACGCATCGACGTATAGAGGAAGCGATCCACCACCAGAATGCCGGAAGTCTTGTCGAACTCGTACTTGATTGGCTCACCGCCGATCGGGACCTCGATAATGACATTGACCTCGTGAGGCGGATTGATCCCCACCGCAATCGCGTCCAGCCGCATGGCGTGTCTCCTTAGCACTGGCGTCTGCGTCTCTGTAGACCGACGTGATCGGACATGGCAAACGATCGTGAGGAGGGCAGCGTCGTCAGTCCGGCCGCGCAAGAGTTCAATGCCGGTCGTGGAGTATCAAATGACTCGCTTTGGAACCCACCGATCACTGCACCGACAATGCCAAGCCAGACGCCTTGGCCTTTTGCGTTGACGATCTTGCTTGCGACGAAGCGCGCGATGAGGCCAAGTACCAGCCGCTCGATATCAACATCGACGCTCGCGGCGGCATCAAGCCCAGCATCTGGCGCGCAGCACGCCGCAAGGCGAAACCGTGTCGGATGCGGTGGCGTCGGATGGAGGGTGCCGCGAGCCGAGATCGATGACGGGCGCCGTCACGAGAACGAAGCGGGCGAAACGCAACGTTAAGATAACACAAATTCTTAACATAGCACTGTTCAACCCTGTCTAAGTGATGTATCACTGCCGGCGGGTCAGCCAAGATCACCTATGGGGAATTGTCGTCAAGGTTGCTATCGGCGAGCATTTTCAATCTCAGTAACCGCAGTTTTTCAGCTGGTCTTAGCCTGGTAAACCGCACAGCTTTTCGGAGCGTCGCCCCACTCGGACGCCGTGCGGTGTCATGTTGTCGGGAGCAAACGATGCAACGGTCCTTTATGTTATCGATATCTGCCATAGCGATGATCTGTGCGGGGAATGCAGCCGCCGATTCGTCGCATCTGATAGGAACCTACGGCTTCACCGGCACCGATGCCTGCCTCTATGCGTCGGCGGGATTTAACGCCAGCCTCCAAGCTCTCGGTACCGCCTTTTCAGCTTCCTTCGCTGATGAAGGAGTTCGCACCTTTAACCGCGACGGCACCGGAACCTTCACAAATGCCAGCACGACGATTACGGTTCCGCCGACGGTCGGGTTCTTGCCTGCGGCGAGTTCCTCCGAGGGCGGCGCTTCATTCATCTTCACGGTGGCCGACGACACATTTACCGCCCAAAATGTCCCAGGAACAGACGTGGGAAAAATTTTGACCGGCCCGCGGGCAGGGCAAACCTTCAAGCTCGAGGGCATTCCGAAGACGACGGGTCTTATTTCGGCCGACGGCCGCACCCTGGCCACATCCATTCTGACGCCAGGGGTGGAAACCATCACGTATTCGAACGGCGACGTCGAGCATCGCATCTGCCATCGCTCGCGAGTCTATATCAAGCTGGATGCCGACTGAGCGGTATCACTTGAAGCCCCAGCTCGGATCCTAAGGTTATCGGAATTCCGATAGTCCAGAACTGCGGCCCTTCCGAAACAAGGGACTTCTCCGTGTCGCCGAATGCAAGCCGATCATCGACGTCGCACGGCCGCCGGGCGCTGTGCTTGCGTTCTTCGAACGCAACCCGCAGCCGCGTCCTTAGCGTGGCCGATTGGGCCAGTTTTGCAGGTGGGTGGAACGCAATCGCATTAAGCGGTTGCGAGAATATGTCCCGGGCAACCAACTCAAGGCGTGATCAATGAAATTGATGCAAAATCTGTTTGTTCTCGCGGTTGTTCTCTCGAGTAGCACAGCATCAGCACAATATACCGACGGCATGATCAAGATCGGCGTGCTGACCGACATGTCGAGCATCTATGCGGATGTCACCGGACCTGGGTCATTAGTGGCAGCCAAGCTCGCAATCGAGGACTTTGGTGCGACAGCGAAAGGAATGAAGGTCGAAATGATCGGCGGCGATATGCAGAACAAAACAGATGTAGGAGTAAATATCGCCACCTCCTGGTTTGACGTCGAGAAGGTTGATGTCATCGTCGACTTGCCCAATTCCGCCATCGCGTTGGCGGTGAGTGACATCGCCCGGCAGAAGAACAAGCTGCTCCTGGCAGTGGGTGCGGCGACTTCTGATCTCACGGGGACGAAATGCAACGCCAACACGATCCACTGGCTGTATGACACCTGGGCACTCGCGAATGGGACAGGCAAAGCGGTAGTGAAAAGCGGTGGTGGTAGTTGGTTCTTTTTGACGGCGGATTACGCTTTTGGGTATGCGCTCGAACGCGATACGGCGGCAGTCGTCGAGGCCAATGGTGGCAAGGTCGTCGGCAAAGTGCGACATCCGCTCGGTTCCTCCGACTTCTCATCGTTTCTTCTTCAAGCTCAAGCATCGAGGGCGAAGGTGATCGGCCTTGCCAACGCGGGTGGGGACGCCATAAACACGATCAAGCAGGCGGCCGAGTTCGCAATCGTCAAGGGGGGACAGAGCCTCGCCGGACTGTTGGTGTGGGTGAGTGACGTCGCGGCGCTTGGCCTGCCGACTGCCCAAGGTCTAATCCTGACCGATGCGTGGTACTGGGACACGAATGATGACAGCCGCGCCTGGACCAGGCGCTGGCAGGCTGATCAGCCGGGGCGGTTTCCGACCGCGGCGCATGCCGGCGTGTACTCTGCCGTCCTGCACTATCTTAAGGCTGTGGAGTCGTTGAAATCCGATGCCGACGGTCGCGCGGTAGCGGCGAAAATGAAGGAAATGCGGACGGAAGACCGTCTGCTTGGCATCGGAACCATCCGTGCCGACGGCCGCAAAATACATGACATGTACCTAAGAGAAGTCAAAAGGCCGGATGAATCGAAATATCCGGGAGACTTTCTTAAGACACGCGTCACCATCCCGGCGGCGGAAGCCTTTCGACCGCTCAAGGAAGGTGGCTGCCCGCTCGTGAATGGATGATGCCATCCCGGAGGTATCCCAATCGCAGCCGGTTGAATATCGGCTGGGGGCGTGTCGCGTGAGAACGCGAAGTCAGTCATGATCCTTCTCGACTCAGCCAGGTAACAGCATCTCAGACACGCACGCGGATCAGATGCAAACCCTCGTGCGCCGCGCCTTCGTGAAGGGCTCTTGGCTGTAATTCGCGGGGCCGTATCGGGTCGATGGCTGGGCCCTTAAACCCATCTGCAATGGCTTGACCCGCCCTGCGAGCAGTCCTTGGAACGCAAACCGGGGAGGCCGCTCGCGAGTCTGTGCTGGGGCGTCGCTATGTGGTCAGGGGAGGGGAGGGGGCCGAGCTGCCTGCCCGATCGCAGGGCCCTCCGGTACCGGCCTGGACTGAAGACTGAAAATCGTCAGCTGTGATTGCTATGTGACTGCCGGCACCATTTGATTTTGCTTGATACCCGCCAAAATTTAAACCTGTCCGCACAGAATTTGTCATTTGCTGGCGCGTTGATCACGTCGATCATCGCTTTGCAGGCAATGTCGCCCGGCATCTTTCGCTATTGGCCGATGTGCCTGCGTACGCGGCATTGTTGAGACCCGCGGATAATGCCATTCGCCGGGGCTTGACATCTCGCTTTGCAGCGTTCGGCCGGCAATGCATCGAATGATCAACAGCCCCGATCAATGCCGTTGCCGGCGGGCTCCGTTTGCGCTGAACTCTGCAAACGCGCGAATCGGCAGATCGCGGTGGGTGCGCAAAGTGGTGATGCGAGGGCAATCCAAGCGCCATTTCCTAGGGGTGGAGCGCTCGGCGACCGGGCGGCCGTGGTGCGACCGCCTTGATGATCGCGGCAATGCGCGCTCGCTCGCGATCGGTCAACGCCATGGCGTACCGGAAATGCTCGCCCGCATCCTGGCGGGGCGCAATGTGGACGTCGACGCCGTCGAGGCTTATCTCGATCCCACCGTCAAGCGGCTGATGCCGGATCCCGATGTGCTCGTCGATATGGAACGGGCGGCGAGCCGGGTGGTCGATGCTGTGATGCGCCGCGAGCGGGTGGCGATTCTGGGCGACTATGATGTGGATGGCGCAACGTCGGCGGCGCTGCTCGCAAGTTTCCTGCGCATTGCCGGGCTCGAACCCCTGATTCACATTCCGGATCGCATTTTCGAAGGCTATGGCCCGAACATCGAGGCGATCGCTTCCTTGGCCGCGCGTGGCGTCAATCTCCTGGTGACTGTCGATTGCGGCACCACCAGCATCGAGCCGCTCGCAGAGGCGAAACGGCTCGGCCTCGACACGGTGGTGATCGACCACCACCAGGCCGACGAGAATCTTCCGCCGACAGTGGCGCTGGTCAACCCGAACCGGCTCGACGATCTGTCGGGGCTCGGATACCTCGCGGCGGTCGGGCTCGTCTTTCTGGTGGTGGTGGCTATCAACCGGGAGCTGCGGCGGCGCGGCTTCTGGAGCGCTGCACGGCCCGAACCGGACTTG
>JASHYD010000923.1 GCA_030043175.1 Xanthobacteraceae bacterium
CGGCGGGTGCCGCGCATCGTGCTGGCGACCCTCGTCATGGGAGTGTCCATCGCGGGAGTGAACACGTTGTTGGCGTCGTGGCTCAATATCTCCGGCTCTTCGTTCGCCCCCATCGCGGCGCTCGGCCTCGTGGTCGCGGTCGGTCTTGCCGTCTATCTCGGCTGCCTGCAGGCATTCGGCGTGGCGTCGGCGCGGATTTTGCTCCGCGCCATCCGCGAGCGCCTTTAGCCGCCGCTAACAGCGCCGGCGTCCCCTCCCGGCGCCGGCACGCTCGCGCCTCCGGCGAGGAACGGGCCTCTTGCCTGGCGTCGCCTTGCCGTGGCATGGACGCCGGGCGATCAACAGGAGCCGCGAGATGGCGTTCAATGAGCTGGTTTTTTCCGGGGTTCAGCCGACCGGTAATCTGCACCTCGGCAATTACCTCGGCGCGGTCGTTAAGTTCGTTGCGTTGCAAGAGCGCTATTCATGCGTCTATTGCGTGGTCGACCTCCATGCCCTGACGCAACCTCTTTCGGTTTGGGGCGGTCCAAAGCAGCTCGCGCACAATACGCGCGAGGTGACTGCCGCTTTCCTGGCCGCCGGAATTAACCCCAAGCGCAACATCGTCTTCAACCAAAGCCAGGTCCACCAGCACGCGGAACTGGCCTGGATATTCAATTGCGTAGCCCGCATGGGCTGGCTCAACCGCATGACGCAGTTCAAGGACAAGGCCGGCAAGGACCGCGAGAACGCGTCGGTCGGACTTTTCACCTACCCTAATCTGATGGCGGCCGACATTCTGGTTTATCGCGCCACCCATGTGCCGGTGGGCGAGGACCAGAAGCAACACCTGGAACTGTCGCGTGATATCGCCCAGAAATTCAATAATGATTTTGCTGAATCGATTGCGGTCCTGGGGGCGGGCGATGTTTTCTTTCCGTTGCCCGAGCCCCTGATCCAGGGCCCGGCCACCCGGGTCATGTCGCTGCGCGACGGGACCAAGAAGATGTCGAAATCCGACACCTCGGACTATTCGCGCGTTAATCTTACCGACGATGCTGATGCGATAGCGCAAAAAATCCGCAAGGCGAAAACCGATCCGGAACCACTGCCATCTGAGGAAAAGGGACTGGAGACCCGCCCGGAAGCCGACAATCTGGTCGGTATCTATGCGGCCCTTGCCAATACGCCGAAGTCGGCGGTGCTCAAGCAATTCGGCGCCGGGCAGTTCTCGACCTTCAAATCCGCGCTGGTCGACCTCGCGGTTGCCAAGCTCGGTCCGATCGGTGCAGAGATGAAGCGGCTCGTCGCCGATCCTGCCTACATCGACTCGGTGCTGGTCGATGGCGCCGCCCGCGCCGCGCAGCTGGCGGATCAAACCATGAAATCTGTGAAGGAGATCATCGGATTCATCCGCCGTTGAGGCAAGCTGGCGGACTGCAGCTCCACAAGGTCCGTGCGCCTGGTCGCGATCCGGGGACTTGCTTGCGCTTGTACTGCGACGATGCGTCGTGCCACCATTGCACCACATGGGCCGATCGCGATTTAAGGGGCGGTGGCGATCCCCAACACCTCCAATGAGCCGGTTCGATGACCCGTAGGCGAAGGAGCTACGAGGCTGGTCACCAGGCGAAATACCTGGTGATCATCGACGACACGCTCGAATGCGATCGCGCCATGTATTACGCGAGCCGCCGCGCCGCCCGGGTCGGCGTCAGCGTCGTGCTGTTGCGCGTCATCGAAACGCGCGACCATAACCAGCAGTGGTTGGGCGTCGCCGATATCATGCGCGCCGAGGCCCATGAGGAAGCCGCCGCCAAGCTGGCGACATTCGCGGCGCGATCGAACGGCATCGCCGGTATCACCCCGAAATGCGTGATCCGCGAGGGCGAGGTGGCCGAAGAAATTCTTAGGCTTATCGAGGAGGACGAAGATATAGCCGTGCTGGTCCTCGCCGCAGGGTGCGGTACAGAAGGGCCAGGGCCGTTGGTCTCCAGTCTCGGCAGCAGCGCCGGCACGTTTCCGATTCCGGTGGCGATCGTGCCTGGGCATTTGAACGACGAAGAGATCGATGCCATGGCCTGAAGCTCGGCCGGGCGGTTGACCTGTCCGGCCGAAACTCCCATGTTGGTGGTTGGATGTTGTTGATGTCCTTGGGCCTTGAACCCAAAGCGACAGCGGAGATCGCAGAATGTTCATTCAGACCGAAGCGACGCCAAATCCCGCAACCCTCAAATTCCTGCCTGGCCGGCCTGTGTTGCCCGACGGAGTGCTCGACATCCCGAGCGCCGCGGATGCTGCCAAATCGCCGTTGGCGGAACGGCTGTTCGCCGTCGCGGGCGTCGCCGGCGTGTTTCTCGGCAGCGACTTCATCACGGTGACGAAAGCCGATGCGGAGTGGCAGCATCTCAAGCCGGCAGTTCTCGGCGCCATCATGGAGCACTTCATGTCTGGCGCGCCGATCGTCAGCCAGGAGGCGCAGGCCGCTGACGCCAGCGAATTTTTCGACAGTCAGGACGCCGAGACCGTCGCCATCATCAAGGAGCTGATCGAGACCCGCGTACGGCCGGCGGTGGCCAATGACGGCGGTGATATTACGTTCCGGGGCTTCAAGGACGGCATCGTGTTTCTCCATATGAAGGGCTCCTGTTCCGGCTGTCCGTCCTCAACCGCCACGCTCAAGCACGGTATTCAGAACCTGCTGCGCCATTTCGTACCGGATGTGGTCGAAGTTCGACCCGTGTGAATAGAGCTGCTGCTCAGACCCCTTGCGCAACGCGCAAACAGGTCACGCTCGAGGGCCGCCGGCAAATGCGCCGCGCGCGTAGTTGCGGGCCTCTCCCGGCCCGAGCCGTGAGGGCGGTGCCGGTGTGCGGTTGTCCTGTCCGCAGGCGGTAGGGTAGGCACGGGACAGCGGTCGATCCGGTGCGAGTTCTTGCCATAGATACGGCGCTAGAGGCGTGCTCAGCCGCGATCCTCGATCGCGGGCGGGCGGATCGGGTGACCAGCCGCTCCGTGCCGATGACGAGGGGGCATGCCGAAGCTTTGATGCCGCTGGTCGCCGCCGTGATGAGCGAAGCCCATATGGAATTTGGCGAGCTTGATCGGGTTGCCGTCACGGTGGGACCCGGCAGCTTCACCGGCCTGCGGGTCGGCGTGGCAGCGGCTCGCGGGATCGCCCTCGCCACCGGCAAGCCTGCTGTCGGTTTGACGACGTTGGCCGCTTTGGCGGCGCCGTTCTCCTCTGCCGAGGAGGGCGAGGCGGTCCTGGCGGCGATCAACGCGCGACACGGCCGCGTCTACATGCAGCGGTTCGGTCCCGGCGGACGGAGCCTCGGTGCGCCACAGATTGCCTCAATATGCGCCGCGATTCGCGCCGCCACGGCAGGCCCGACGCACATTGTCGGGAATGCCGCAAAGCTAATCGTGGACGCCTGGCCCGACAACGAGCCGCCGCCGCTCTCGCTGCGCGCCGTGCCAGCGCCGGACATAGCGTGGGTTGCCAGACTCGGAGCGACGTCAGAGGATTTGACGGCTCCGGTGCGACCGCTCTATCTGGGCGATGCGGATGCGCATCCCCAGGAGGCGGGTATTCTGCCGCGGCGATGATTTTTCCATTCTTCGTCATCTCGCCTTGGGCGTGGCTCAGCTGGCTGCTGGGCGCCTCGGCATCCGCGGTATCGCCCGCCGGATCGCGCGACGCGGAGCAATTTGCCGCCCTGCATGCCGCGGCGTTCGGCCGGGGTTGGAGCGCAGAGGAATTCGAGCGGCTGTTGATCGAGCACAATGTGGTCGCCGATCGTGCCATGTCAGGGGCGCGCCTCGCAGGATTCGTGATCTCGCGCTTGGCGGCCGATCAGGCCGAGATCCTGTCGATCGCGGTTGCGGCGCCCTATCGCGGGCAGGGGCTCGCTCGCAAGTTGCTCGACGTCCACCTGCGCCGGCTCGCGCTCTATGGGATCGGCGCGGTGTTCCTCGAAGTGGACGAACGCAACCTGCCTGCGCGCCGCCTCTATGCTGGATTGAGTTTTCATGAGGTGGGCCGTCGTGAGAGCTATTATGCGGATGCCGGCAAGGAAGGGGGGACCGCACTGGTCCTGAGGCGCGATCTGCCGTGACCACCACGGATTGGGAAAGCCGGGTGAGGGATGCCCAACCGACAATTTTCGCGCGTCGATCGAGTAGACGAATTTCGGTCAGTACTTTAGAATGGTTCTTACAAGAACTGCGCACTATTACTGCGGTATCGAGGGACCGTGCTCGGAATGACGGGAGCCAGCGTGACGCAGGAACAGCTCAATCACATCGAGGCTCAATGCGTCGCCAAAGGTATGCGCATGACCGAGCAGAGGCGGGTCATTGCCCGCGTCCTGTCCGGAGCTGAGGATCACCCGGACGTCGAGGAGTTGTTTCGCCGCTGCGCGTTGATTGACAGCCGGATTTCGATCTCGACGGTTTACCGCACTGTCAAGCTGTTCGAGGACGCTGGTATTGTGGAGCGACACGATTTTCGCGCCGGGCGGGCGCGCTACGAGCAACTGCGCGAAAGCCACCACGACCATCTCATCAATTTGCGCACCGGCGAAGTGGTCGAATTCGAGTCCGCGGAAATCGAGCGTTTGCAGGCCGAAGTGGCGCGTCAGCTCGGATATCGCCTGGTCGATCACCGACTGGAACTCTACGCGGTGCCGCTCGATGACAAGATCAAAGGCTGACAGAGGCTTAACTGCGCTTTCGCCGCCCAGCTTGCCGGCCAACATCGCCTTGTCCCGGCGATCACGAGCACGCCACAAAGGGCCTCGTTACCGGCCGGGCGGCCGCAAGCCCGGCCGTGACGAACGAGGAACTGCCCGCAAGAGCCGTTACCCGGCGTTGCCCACGCAGATAAAACAGGGGTGACGGTGCGGGTTTTTCTCTCCATCGGCGCGATTGCGGCTCTCACGGTGGCACTGTTGCCCCTTCAATGGCTGGCGGTGCGCATGGGATGGCCGCTGCGCCGGCGCATCCCAACCTTTTATCATGGCCTCGTTTGTAAGATTGTGGGCGTTCGCATCACCTCGATCGGGCGGCGAATCGAGGAAGAGCCGCTGTTGATCGTCGCAAACCATACGTCCTGGCTCGACATTTCTGTGATCACGGCGCTCGCGCCAGTGGTGTTCGTGGCAAAGCGCGAGGTCGGCGCGTGGCCGATCTTCGGGCTTCTGGCAAGGCTTCAGCGCTCGGTATTCGTCGATCGCGCGCGACGCCACAAGACGCAGGATGTGAACAGCGAAATTGCCCGGCGGCTCGCCGGTGGCGATCCGGTCGTGCTGTTTGGGGAAGGTACATCGAGCGATGGTAATCGCGTGCTGGCGTTTCGTACGGCGCTCATTGGATCGGCACGCGACGCGATCGCCGAAGCCCGGCAGATCAAGCGGGTCTGGATTCAGCCGCTGTCCGTCGCCTACACGGCCCTGCTCGGACTGCCGCTCGACCGCAAGAGCAGGTGCTACGTGGCGTGGTACGGGGGAGCGTCTTTGTTACCACACCTGCGGCAATTGGTAGCACGCGGCGCCATCGACGTGACGGTGAGCTGGGGCAATCCCATCGCCTTTGATGCGTTGTCCGATCGCAAGGCCGTGGCGGCCGAGCTCGAACGCGATGTCCGCGCCATGACCCTCGCGGCGTTGCGTCGCCGGCCGCCGTACTAATGGCGGTCCACGGCAGTCCGATGGGCGAGTTGCGCGCGAGCGAATGGGGGGCCAAGCGGGTCGTGAATAAAATTATGATTGCGCCGACCACAGGCCGGACCCGCCGTCGCACCGACAGCACGCGGGGGCCGGCGGTCTCGATGCGTTGGCAGCCGGCAATTTCTTTTTGGCGCAAACAATCCTATATCAGCATCAGGGCGGGGCGGCAAATCGCGGTAATCTTGCAACGACACCGGGGAATCTCAAGGGCTTGCGCAAGCTCCACGTTAAATCTTATGGCTGCCAGATGAACGTCTACGATTCCAATCGTATGACCGACCTTCTGACCAGCGAGTGCTCCTATGTGGGAACGGACGCTCCCGAGGAGGCCGACCTCATCATCCTCAACACCTGTCATATTCGGGAAAAGGCCGCCGAAAAGGTTTATTCAGAGCTTGGCCGCATTCGCAGGTTCAAGCGCGAGGCGGCGCGATCCGGCCGCAAGCTCGTTATCGCGGTGGCAGGCTGCGTAGCCCAAGCTGAGGGCGAAGAGATCTTACGCCGCGCCCCGGTCGTAGACGTGGTGGTCGGGCCGCAAAACTATCACCGGCTTCCGGTGCTGCTGGCGCAAGCGGAACGTGGCGCCAAGGTGGTGGATACCGAGTTTCCGGTCGAGGACAAATTCGACCACCTTGCCCGGGCTACGACCGCGACAATTCACGCCCGCGGCGTGACGTCCTTCGTCACGGTCCAGGAGGGCTGCGACAAGTTTTGCACCTTCTGCGTTGTGCCCTATACCCGTGGCGCCGAGGTATCCCGGCCGGTCGCTGCGATCGTGGCGGAAGTCGAAAATCTGGCGGGAGCGGGTGTCCGCGAGGTCACCCTGATCGGACAAAACGTCAATGCCTACCATGGGCAAGTCGAGGACGGCAGCCAGGCGACGCTGGGGCGCCTTTTGAATCGTCTCGCTGGTGTGCCAGGTGTGCGGCGGCTCCGTTATACGACCAGCCATCCGCGGGATATGAATGAGGACCTGGTTGCGGCCCACCGTGACGTCGGGGTGCTGATGCCGCAGCTTCATCTCCCGGTGCAATCCGGTTCCGACCGTATGCTTGCCGCCATGAACCGGCGCCACACCAGGGCCGACTACCTCAACGTCATTGCGCGCTTGCGCGCTGTCCGTTCGGACATCGCCTTTACGTCTGATTTCATTGTCGGCTTCCCGGGCGAAACCGAGGAGGATTTCAGCGACACGCTGCGCCTTGTCGAGGAAGTCGGCTTTGCGGGGGCGTTCTCCTTCAAGTACTCGCCGCGTCCCGGAACGCCCGCGGCCGAGCGTTCAGATCAGGTGGCCGACGACATAAAGGCCGAGCGGCTCGCCCGGCTGCAGGATTGTATTGACCGGCACCAGCGCGCATTCAATCGCCGTTGGATCGGGCGAACGCTGGAAGTCCTGTTCGAAAAGCCCGGCCGGGTTTCCGGGCAGCTGGTCGGCCGCTCGCCGTACCTGCAGCCCGTGCACGTCATGGCCACGGCATCCTTGATCGGCGAGATTGCAACCGTGCGAGTGACCGACGCCGCATCCAACAGTCTATTCGCGACGTTGCACCCCGCGCAGGCTGAGGGGCCGGCATTGGCCGGCGCAGGAGGTTAGGGCGTTGGCTCGACGTGCATCCGATGCCGGATCGCTGATGGCTGGTCCGGTCGCCACCGATCCCGCCACCCAGATCGTCGTGGCGTTCGATGACAACCGGTTGGCTTCCGCGTTGTTCGGACAATATGGACAGAATCTCGCGCTCATCGAGCGTCGCCTCGGCGTCGTCGCAGAGCAGCGCGGCAACCATGTCACGGTCGCTGGCTTGCGGGACGGATGTGAGCAGGCGCGTCACGTTCTCGAAGGTCTTTATGACCAGCTCAAGCGCGGCCACGATCTCACGACAGGAGATGTCGAAGGCGCGATCCGACTCGCGATTGCGCAGGGTTCGCTGTTCGATTTTGACCCGGCGACGCTGCGCACGAGCTTTGAGGAGATCAACCTTCGCAAGCGCCCTGTGCGGGCGCGTACCGCCGGTCAGGACGCCTACATACGGGCGTTGCGCCGCAATTCGCTAGTATTCGGCATCGGGCCGGCCGGCACCGGGAAGACCTGGCTCGCGGTCGCCTATGCGATCGCGTTATTCGAGCGCAAGGAGGTCGATCGCATTATCTTGTCGCGACCGGCCGTGGAGGCCGGCGAGCGGTTGGGCTTCCTGCCCGGCGATATGCGCGAGAAAGTGGACCCCTACCTGCGCCCGATCTATGACGCTCTGTTCGACCTGATGGACTCGCGGATCGCCGAACGGGCTCTGCAGACCAACGAAATCGAGATCGCGCCGCTCGCCTTCATGCGGGGTCGAACGCTCTCCAATGCTGTCATTATCCTCGATGAGGCGCAGAACGCCACCTCGATGCAGATGAAAATGTTCTTGACCCGGCTGGGCGAGAACAGCCGCATGGTCGTCACCGGCGATCCCAGCCAGGTCGACCTGCCGAGCGGTCAGACCTCGGGCCTTGCGGAAGCGGTTCGTTTGCTCGCCGATGTTGAGGGAATCGGCTGCGTCGAATTCACCCACGAGGACGTCATACGCCACGAGCTGGTGGCAAAGATCGTAGCGGCCTATGAAAACGCGCCGCGCTCTCCCCGCTCCGGAGGTCGGCAGTGACAAGCGCTTCGTCGCATAAGCGCGAAGCAGCGCTGGCGGTCGATGTCCTGATCGAAGCGCGGGCGTGGCGAACCCTGCCTGAAGCCGAAGACGTCGTCCGGCGAGCAATCGCGTTCGCGGCGGCCTCGGGGGTTGAAATCCGCCGCCCCGACGTTAT
>JASHYD010000924.1 GCA_030043175.1 Xanthobacteraceae bacterium
CCGTTTTCACAAAATTCGAATGCACTGAGGTGTGGAGGACGACCATAAGAGCAGCTGACACAAGCAAAGCCTTGAGGCTTGTTCTGATGCCAAAGCGCAAGGGAGCCTTTTAGGGCGATGGCTTCGCGCAGCAAGATCTCCGTGACATCTTTCACGGATCCCCATCCACCAACTGGCCCCCTGTAAGGCTTAATCCGGACTTTCCTCGTGGTCATGCTCGACATTGCTCTCTCAAACCTCCCTTTCAGGGCCTCCGCCGGGATCGAAGCATCAGATCGCTTTCGCTGGTTTGGCCACGGTTGTCGTGGCGAATCTGCCGGCAATATGAATCTCTAGCCCATAGTTTGGGGACTCAGCCAAAAATTCATAACCGCGGACTCGTCGGCAGATCGATAGGCCGGAAAGCTTCACCTGCCTATACTCTCGCTTCGTGGAGCCAACGCACATAACAGGTCGTCCCGGCTTCCACGAGGAAGCCCACGACCGCGGATCCGAGCGCGCCGGTTCCCCTTTCACCGTGACTTGGCGATCCGAATAATCATCGATGGGCCCATGGGAAGCAGGCGTCGGCCGCCAATACTCAACGCGCGCCAGCCTGGTCCGGTTTAAGCCAAAGATCGTAAATGCAGAGATGTTCCTTCCTCGTGGCCGAGACTAGCGTGAAGTTCAGCAAAACGACCTCAGGGGACCGGCGTATTGCTCGGCCGCGACGGCCATGCCCTCGTCGTGGCGTCGCTCAGCACGATGTACGAGCTGCGCGTGATGGAGCCGCCAGGGTGCCGTAGTTCGTCAACATATCCTCGACGCATGGGCACGAAGGGCGGTTGGTGCCACGGTCTATGCCGCGAGCAAGCATGCCAAGACAAAGCCCGCGGCCTATCCGAGGTCAGCGACGCGGCGCGCTCGAGCGAGACGATGACGGCCGGGGGCGCTCGGTTCCTCTGCACAGGAACCCGCGAAGATCGCCTGCGTTGATTGTCTGCCAGGTGGGGGCATCGCGAAGTGCCGAGGGCTGCCATGGCATCGTGCGCTAGAGAGCGCATTTGCAATCCAACGTCCGCCCGCAGACGCGCGGCACCGCCAACTCGCTCTGGCACAAGGGAGACTTGCTCGAAATTCACCCCGCACGGCGGAACGTCGCGGCATCCGCGACGGCGACCGGGTGTCGGCTCGGCTCGCCAGCCGCTCGGGCGAGAAGACGCCGCGCGCGCAAGTCATAGATCGGGCGGTGCCGGGCGTGGTCTACACGACGTTCCATCACCCGACACGCAGGCGAACGTCATCACCACCGATTATTCCGACTGGGCGACCAACTGCCCGGAATACAAGGTCACCGCCGTGCAGGTCTCGCCGTCGAACGGTCCGTCACGCTGGCAGCAGGACTATGGAAAGTTCAGCCGCCAGAGCCGCATTCGCGTCGGTCGAAGGTGCGGAGTAAATGCGTGATTGCGCCGAGTGATCGAGTGAAACGCGACATATGGCGGCATCAAGGGCTCGTCTCGGGCGAACGCACCATTCCGGAGGAGATGGCGGTGTCGTTCACCTATGACAGCGGTTCCTACGCGGTGATGATGGCCACCCCGCAAGACCTCGAAGACTTCGCCTATGGCTTCAGCCTCACCGAAGGCATTGTCGGTTCGATCGAGGACATCGAGCATCTCGAAGTCATCGAGGAGGATTTGGGCATCGAGCTTCGCATGTGGCTCGCGCCGCCGCGTAGCGCCACCTATGGCGAACGCCGCCGGCAGCTTGCCGGGCCGACCGGCTGCGGCCTGTGCGGAATCGAATCTCTCGGCGAGGCGATGCGGACGCCGCGCAAAGTGCCGGGCGAGGTATCGTTCCAGCCGGAAGAGATCATGAAGGCGCTTGATGCGCTTGCGCCGGCGCAGGTGCTCAACCACGAAACCCGCGCCGTTCATGCCGCTGCGTTCTGGCTGCCCGGTGAGGGACTGGTCGCGGTCCGCGAGGATGTCGGTCGTCACAACGCGCTCGACAAGCTTGCCGGTGCGTTGGCGCGGCGCGGCATCAATGGTGGGAAAGGCTTTGTCGTCTTGACTAGCCGAGTTTCCGTGGAAATGATCCAGAAGGCAGCTGCGGTCGGCGTACCGCTCGCGGTCGCGGTGTCGGTGCCGACCGCGCTTGCGGTGCGGATGGCGAACGCGGCCAACATGACGCTTGTCGCAGTCGCGCGTCAGGACGGTTTCGAGATATTCACGCGCCGGGACCGCATCACTGCCGAGACAGCCGTCTGCGTCGCCTGAAATGGAGCACGCCAGGTCAGAGGCCCATAATCAGCTTGGGACAATATCCGGCCGGTTCTTGGGAAACTGAGCTATTATCGACGGAGCAAGGTTCAGCGTCTCGGCGACCATATCGATCGGACTGTGCGCCAGCCAATCGGACAGCAACACCTCTTCAAAACGGTCGGCGCGGAACACTTCCATGTACACGAAGTCCGTGTTGCCGGTGTTTTCGAGATAATGGCCAAGCCCCTTCTTCACGTAGCCGATGTCGCCCGCATGAAAGTTGGCCGTCATCGCCGCTGGCCCTGTATTGAAGACGGTCACACGTGCGGTGCCCTTGAGAAAGTAAAGCCATTCATCGGCATTAGGGTGCCAATGCATTGCACGCATCCCGCCCGGCTTGATCGTAACCTGCGTCGCGGCAATCGTTTTCGAAACCAGGAAGTTGGTGCTGTCGGCGATCCGCACCGTCCCACTGTCTGTCTCGCGGCTCGGCGGCATATCAGCGAGCCTGAAGACGAAGGGGTTTGGCGGCTTGTCTGCCGCCGCCGCAATTTGCGCTTCAATGGTCGGCAGCGGCGGTGCCGGGATATTGCTTTGATAAATCCATTTATTGTGCACGGGAATATGCCTGAATGCCTCCACAGGCACTCCGAAATTCTTGGCCAGCACCTCAGGCGGTGTGTGAGCGATCCAGTCTGTCACCAACAGAGTGTTGAATTCGGACGCTGCACCGTTATCAAAGGCAATGACAAACTCGCAGCCTTCGGGCCCCAACCCCTGTAATGAATGCGGCAGGCCTGCCGGGAAGTACCAGAGGTCTCCCTCCCTCACGTCGGCCACATATGGACGCCCCTTCTGGTCCAGAACTGTCACGCGGCAGTTTCCGTAAGTCATGACGGCCCATTCTGCCTGCTGGTGCCAGTGAAGCTCACGCACGCCCCCCGGGCCGAGCCGCATGTTTACGCCTGAAATCGTCGTGGAGATACTAAAGTCATCCTGGGTAATTTGCCGCGCCCAACCACCATTCTGAATACGCTTGGGAGCAAGGTTGAACGAAGCCCAAAACTGGGGCATGCCGTTGACGTCGGTGGCCGGTGGGTTGAGGAAAGCGGGTTCGTTGCCGGCAAGGTTTGGGTCCTGAGGCCCGGGGTCGGCTAACGCTTTGGGATTGGTGACGTTGACCGACCCCTCGGCGGGTTGATCGGGATTGCCGAATGTACCATTCTGCCCGACGGCCGCCGCCGCCGTGAGAAGGCCACCTGCTACGCCGGAACCGAGAATTGCGCGTCGAGACAGAGTAGACATGACATTACCTTCTTTTTTCGGTCTGCCGGAAACCGCTCCGCTCTAGGCTTCCCAGTCTCATTCGGCATGGCACACCTCCGTTAGCTTTCTGGAGGCAAAGCCGGATGCTTCCCGAAGGCTTTCGCTAAGGAGTCGCCAGTTCTTCCGCTTTCCAAGGCAGACTGGTAACGATTCGACGGACACCATCGATCCAGTCCTAACCAACTTTTGCGCTATCCCCGCCGGTCACTTCATATTCAGCGCCGGTCACCAGATTGGCGGCGTCAGACGCCAGAAAGACCGCCACGGGCGAAATGTCGTCAGGTTGCAGCCAGCCAATCTTCAACGGCAGCGTTGGAACGCGAACATCCCAAGCCTGTTGCGGGCTTGGGCGTTCCGGCGCCGGCCGGCCAGTCTCAGCCATGCTCTCGGCGAGGCGCTTGTAATTACGCGTCAGCGGGGTGTCCACGAGGCCAGGGACCACCGCATTTACGGTTATGTTGTACTGGCCCAGCTCCATCGCGGCCGACTTCATCAGCCCCAGGATCCCCCATTTC
>JASHYD010000094.1 GCA_030043175.1 Xanthobacteraceae bacterium
GATTCAGTGGGGGTGGCGATGCCGCCCGACATGGCGCCGATCACCACGAGGAAGATCGAAGCGAGAGGCAGGACATAGCGGACCAGGGGATCGAATCTGGCCCACCCCGCAAGCTTCTCGATCGGCGTCGCCGGTGCAAGGGCCGGTTCCGTTCTGACCCGGATGATGATATAAACGACGAATGCGACGCTGAGGATCAGGCCGGGCACGATGCCGCCGATCAACAGCTTTGAAATCGAAATGCCCGACAGGCTCCCGAGCAGCACCGTCAGCGCAGACGGCGGGATCAGCATGTCAACCGCGCCGATCGCCATGATCGGTCCCGTCGCCATGGTCGGATGGTAGCCGCGAGCCAACATGATGGGCAGCATCAGCGATCCGAGCATCGCCGTCGTGGCGATGGTCGAACCGGATATAGCGGAGAACACCGTGCCGGCCACGACCGCCACCACCGCAAGACGGCCAGGCACCTGCCGGATCAAACGCTCGACTGCGTCGATCACCTTTACGGCCAGTCCGGCGTGGAAGAGCACCTCGCCCATCAGGATGAAAAGCGGGATCGGAGTGAGGGAGAAATTGATCACCGCGGCGCTGCTGTTGCGAAGTAGCTGATGCAAGCCGGCGTCGCCGCCGAGAAACAGCACCGCCCCGATCAGGTTGATGGCAATGAACGAGAATGCCACCGGCACGCCGATGAACAGCAAGATCGTCGACCCACCGAGCAGGAGCAGGGAGGCCATCTGCCAGGACATCTTATGCGGCCTCTCGATCCTTCAGGACGCCGAAACTGCGTCCTCGCGCGGCCGTCGTTCGGCCGACGCCAGTCGGTGCATGCGAAAGACGAACTCGATCGCCAGCAGCGCGAACGCTACCGGCATCGGCGCGAGCAGCCACCATTCGGGCAGCACCAGCGTCTTGATCGAGATCGCCCCATCAAAAAAACTCGCCGCCGCAACGCTTGTCCCATACCAGACAAACAGGAGGCAGCAGACAAGCCCGACGACGTCGCCAATCCACTCCATGATCCAGCCAAGGCGCCGCGGCAGCCCCTTGAGGACAATGTCGATGCGGATGTGCTGGCCTTGGCGCAGCAGGCCGGGCGCCGCCAACAAGGTGATGAGGTAGAGGCTTTCCTCCGAGAGCTCGTTGCTCGGCGGAATTCCGCCAGCGCCGATGTTGCGCAGCAACACGTCGGCCCCGATCAAGAGCGTCATGATGAGGAGCAGCGCACCAGCGGCGCTCAGCATGCCGTCGAGCAGGCGTCCATACCACCGCGACAGGGCGCGCATGCTCGTATTTGCAGTCACGGAGCTATCTGGCCTTCTGGAAGAGTTCCTTGAGTCTCGGTCCGGCGGTCGGGCTCTGCCGGATGATGCCGTCCCATCCGGCCTGATAGGCCTTGGTCAGATAGGTATTTGCCGTAGCACCTTCGAAGCGAATGGTCTGGATGCCGGCGGCGGCCTGACGCTTGATCTCCCGCTCATTCTCTTCGGCAAACACGGCCGCTGCTTCCGCTTCAACCTGCTCGGCCAGCTTGCGCAGGAGGTTCCTCTGCGCTTCGTTGAGCCGGTCCCAGGCACTTTTGTTGACCAGAACCGACACTTCGGCGGTGTAGAAACCGGGGTCCACCCGGTATTTCGTTTTCTCGTTCCACCCCAGGTCGAACACGCCGGTGATCGGCCAGCCATAGCCGTCGACGACGCCGCGTTCGAGCGCGGTGTACACCTCGCCGGGTGCGGTCTGCACGACGGTCGCGCCCAACGCCTGGAAGAAATCGCGATAGACCGGGGTAATGCGCAGCTTGAGGCCGGTGAGATCGGGGCTGGAAATCGGCTTGTTGACGTAGAGGTGAAACGGATTGTTGTCCGCCAGCCGGGCCAAAAAGATCGCATTAAGCTTTTGCGCATAGATCGCTGCCATGGCGGCATACCCGCCGTTTTGACGCAATTGCGCCATTGGCCGCTCGGTAAGCTTCCACGCATCAGCCTCCGGCATGAGATTTGTGTAGAACGCACCAGCCGCGTTGGCGATGTCGATCACGCCGCTCTTGAGCGCATTGCCGATTTCGAATGGTGGTAGCGCCTTCGGCCCACCGATATAGTTGATCCGCAGGATGCCTTTGCCGTCCGCGTTGACACGATTGATGAATTGCTCGAACGGCCGCGAGTAGGTGGTGTTTTCCGCAAATGCGGTAACGGCCTTGAGCGTCACTTCCTGCGCCGCGGCGGCATTTGCAAGTAACAGCGCACATACCCCTGGAACAATTGGCTTCATGCGACGACCCCATCAGAGCCAAGTTGCATCGGCGATTGCATGATATGTTAGGCGAGAGGTTACAAGATCTGCCGGCACACGCAAAACAGTATGTGGCGGCAGACGGACGGCCTCGCCGCCGATGGGCGGCTGGATGACGTTTGAACGCGCGTGCGCCATCGGCCGCATGTGCAAAAGATTAGGAGACAAAGATGCTTCTCTCACGGTTTCTGTGCGCAGTTGCCGCTGCGGGCACGGTTTGCGCGGCCCAGGCGCAAAACACCACTCAGCCTTCGCGGTGGGGATCCGGCGACGAGATCGGGATGGCCAATACGCTCGGCGCCGCCACCTGGCAACGCTGCGCGCAATCGCTCGCCAACCCCAGGGCAAAGTCCTATGAGCTTTCGTATCTGCGTTCGAACACAATGCCGCAATCGCCATTCGGCGTGCCGCTGCGCGACAGGTACCGGCCGACTGTCGGCATTCCCGGCACGGTCCATGCCTTCAATGGCGAGGAGACGGTCAGTGGAGAGCCCGGCGCCCAGGGCACCCAAATGGACGCCATTGGGCATTTCGCGGTGCTGCCAGAACCGTGGGACGGCAAGAGCGAGTTCCCCTCGGATAAGGCGCAATACTACGGTGGCTACAAGCAGTCCGATATCAAGCCAACGCCTGACTCACCGCTGCAAAAGCTCGGGATAGAGAAGGTGCCGCCGATCGTCACCAGTGCCGTACTGCTCGACGCCAAGACGTATCTGGGCAAGGGCAGGACGATGCAACCGGGCGAGGCCGTCACTGCCAAGGATATCGACGGCATGCTCCAGGCGCAGGGGTTGGAGAGCCGTGGGCTGCTGCCCGGCGACGTGCTCTATATCTACACCGGCTGGGGTGACAACTGGAAAGACCCCGACACCGAGAAGTCCTACTACACAAAAGGTCCCGGTCTCGCCTATGACGCTGCCAAATACATCGAGGAGAAGCAGGTCGTGCTGATCGCGCTCGACAATCCGTTCACAGATCCGGTGGCAGACGGCTTCCTCGACGGCAAGGCGGGCCCACCGGCCGGCACGCCGCCGAACATGCCATTCGCCATCCACCACTATGATCTGACGCAAGCCGGCATCTATCAGATCCAGAACGCCAATCTTGGGGCACTTGCCAACGACAAGGTCTGGGTGTCCTGCACGATGATTTTGCCCTTGCGCGCCCAAGGAAACTCCGGCTCGCCGATTCGCCCGGTGGCAATCGGCGCGCCGGCACAATAACAATTGGCGCCTGTTCGCCGATGGCGGCAGAGCACCCCCGCAATGCCGGAAGAACAAGCTCTCTCGCCTGTGGATGCACGATAATCTCCTCGTTCGCGAGACCGGACCGCCGGTACGCGGTGGCCGGCGGTTTCGATAGGCACTGCACGAACCTGATCGCTTTGGGGTCAGCCCGTCGGCTGCAATGACGGCGTCACGCCCGCACCGCCGTCGGTTTGGCGCGGACGACGACATTTTGACGCTGCTGCGGCGCCTCGATTTTTGCTCGAGGTGATGACGGCGGAGGCCCCTGACAAGCTTTAATGTTAAATATTTAAGCTTGAAATATCTCGCCGATGCTGCGATGATCAAGGGCTCGCGCAGTCCAAGGCGGATGGCATCGTATGAAGGTTGCATGCGTCGGAGGCGGGCCGGCAGGCCTGTATTTCGCGATCAGCATGAAGCTGCGCGATCCAGCGCACGACATCACCGTGTTCGAGCGCAACCGCCCCGACGATACCTTCGGCTGGGGAGTGGTCCTGTCGGACGAGACGCTGGCGAATCTGACCGCCAACGATTGCGCCAGCGCGGAAGCGATCCGCAAGCATTTCGCATACTGGGACGACATCGCGGTCCACTATCGCGGCCAACGTATCGTCTCCACCGGCCACGGTTTCTGCGGCGTCGGACGCAAAGAGCTGCTCAATCTCCTGCAGCAGCGGGCGATTGCGCTGGGCGTCGCGCTGCACTTCGAGAAGGAGGTCGGGACCGCTGCCGACCTCGCCAGGACGCACGATCTCGTCGTGGCGGCGGATGGCTTGAACTCGAAAATCCGCAGCGAGTTCGCCCAGCATTTCCGGCCCAACTTCGATTTGCGCAAGTGCAAATTCGTATGGCTCGGCACCCACCAAAAATTCGACGACGCCTTCACCTTCATCTTCGAGGAGACCGAGCACGGCTGGGTTTGGGCACACACCTACCAGTTCGACGCTGACACCGCGACCTTCATCGTCGAGTGCTCCGAGACGACATGGACCAAGCTGGGCTTCGACACAATGTCGAAGGAGGCGTCGATCGCGACCTGCGAGCGCATTTTCGGCTGCTATCTTGGCGGTCACGGGCTGATGTCGAACGCGCGTCATCTGCGTGGCGCCGGCTGGTCGAATTTTCCGCGCGTGTTG
Source organism: Xanthobacteraceae bacterium (assembly GCA_030043175.1). Next base: position 4,679 of record JASHYD010000094.1, read on the forward strand.
TGCGAGACCTGGTCGCATCAGAACATCGTGTTGATGGGTGATGCCGCCGCCACCGCGCACTTCTCGATCGGCTCAGGCACAAAGCTCGCCATGGAAAGCGCGATCTCGCTCGCAGCCCACCTGCACGGCGAGCCGAGTATCCCGGCGGCCTTTCGCAGATACGAGGCCGCACGCCGAACGGAGGTCTTGCGGCTGCAGTCGGCCGCGCGCAATTCGCTCGAATGGTTCGAGAATGTCGAGCGCTACCTTCATCTCGATCCGATCCAGTTCAACTATTCGCTGCTGACGCGCTCGCAGCGCATCAGCCACGAGAACCTACGGCTGCGAGACAGGGCGTGGCTCGAGCGCGCCGAGGCGTGGTTCCAGCGTCGGGCCGGCAGCAACAGCCCGCGGGTTCGGCGTCCGATGTTTGCGCCGTTCCGGCTTCGCGGCATGGGCCTGAAGAACCGCATCGTCGTCTCGCCGATGGCGCAGTACAAGGCCGCCGGCGGCTGCCCGAACGACTGGCACTTGGTGCACTACGGCGAGCGTGCCAAAGGCGGCGCAGGCCTCGTTTGCACAGAAATGACCTGCATCAGCCCGGAAGGACGAATTTCGCCTGGCTGCACCGGCATGTATGCGCCCGACCACGAGGCCGCTTGGAAGCGCATCGTCGGTTTCATCCACGCGGAAACGGACAGCAAGATCTGCTGTCAGCTCGGCCACTCCGGCGCGAAAGGCTCGACCCAGCTCGGCTGGCAGGAGATCGACGCACCCCTCACAGACGGCAACTGGTCATTGCTGGCCGCATCGGAGGTTCGGTGGTCGCCGCGCAACCAGCTGCCCAAAGCGATGGACCGTGCCGACATGCACCGCGTGCGCGACCAGTTCGTGGCCGCAGTGCAAATGGCTGACCGCGCCGGATTCGACATGCTCGAACTGCATTGTGCGCACGGCTACCTGCTGTCCTCCTTCATCACGCCGCTGACGAACCGGCGATGTGACGAATATGGCGGCTCGCTGAAAAACCGGATGCGCTATCCGCTCGAGATTCTGCATGCCGTGCGCGCCGTGTGGCCGCACGACAAACCGATCTCGGTTCGCATATCCGCAAATGACTGGGTGGGTCATGACGGCATCGAGCCGCAGGACGCGGTCGATATAGCGCGCCTGCTTCAGGACGCCGGCGTCGACATTTGCGACGTTTCTGCGGGCCAGACCTCAATCCATGCTCGCCCTGTGTACGGCCGCATGTTCCAGACGCCCTTTTCCGACCGCATTCGCAACGAAATCGGCATGGCCACAATGGCGGTCGGCAATATCTATGACCCTGATCACGCCAACTCGATCCTGATGGCCGGCCGCGCCGACCTCGTGTGTCTTGCCCGTCCGCACCTTGCCGACCCTTATTGGACGCTGCACGCCGCAGCGAAACTGGGAGACACGGACGAAAACTGGCCTGCGCCTTACCACGCGGGACGTGATCAGCTCCAGCGCCTCCTCGAACGAGTGGCGGCGACGGCAACAGCGGTTTAGGCCGATGACGGGCGCGCTTGCCGGCAGACATGCCTTGGTGACCGGGGGTGGAACCGGCATCGGCGCCGCCATCGCGATTGCTCTGGCACACGCGGGCTCGCTGGTGACGATCTGCGGCCGACGCTTGGCGCCGCTGCAGTCGATTGCCGCCAAGGCCTCCAACATTCGCGTGGCGAGCGCGGACGTCACGATCGAGGCTTCGATTACGAAGCTCTATGAACGGGCCGAAGCGGCCAACGAACCGATCGATATGGTGGTGGCCAACGCCGGGATGGCCGAGAGCCTGCCCGCGCACAGGACCTCGCTGGAATTGTGGAACAGGACGCTCGGCGTGAACCTGACGGGCGCCTTTCTGTCGGTAAAGCCGGCGCTCGCGACCATGCGCGAGCGCGGCTTCGGGCGGATCGTGTTCATTGCTTCGACGGCGGGGCTGAAGGGCTATGCGTACGTGGCGCCCTATGTGGCTGCGAAGCACGGTGTGGTGGGCCTCACGCGTGCCCTCGCACTCGAGACCGCGGCGACCGGCATCACGGTCAACGCGGTATGTCCAGGCTTTACCGAAAGCCCGATGCTGGCGAAGTCGATCGACCGCATCGCCGACGCGACGACTCGCCCCGCTGCCGATGTACGAGCCGCACTTGCGGCGCACAATCCGCAAGGACGGTTCATCGAACCACAGGAGATTGCGCACGTCGTCCTTTGGCTGTGCAGCAGCGCGAGCGCCTCGATCACCGGCCAGGCAATTTCTGTTTCGGGGGGCGAGACATGGTAAGTGCATCGCATTCGTCGGCTCAACGCGATACGGACAGCAAAGCACGACTGCGGTTGTGGATCAGGCTGCTGCGCGCCACTAGGATGATCGAGGCGGACACGCGTAATCGACTGAAGAGGCAATTCAACGCCACATTGCCGCGGTTCGACGTGCTGGCGGCGCTCTACCGAAAGCCGGAGGGGATGCTGATGAGCGAGATCTCGCGCTTTCTCCTGGTATCCAACGGGAACGTCACCGGGATCGTCGATCGGCTTGCATCGGACGGCTTTGTCACGCGCTCGCAGCGCGACGGCGACCGACGTACCTCGTTCGTGCGGCTGACCGCAAAAGGGCGGGCTGCATTCGCCGATATGTCGGCCGCGCATGAAGGCTGGATCGACAAATTGCTTGGCGAAGTCACGGCCCGCGAGGCGGATCAACTATCGGCGAGGCTGAGATCCTTCCGCAGCGAGTGGGAGAGCTGACCGCAACCCCTGAAGGCGGGGCGGAGATTGCCGCAAGGACGGCGTCACCAGGCCGTCAGGACGAAGTTTAGGAGACGAAATTGTCGGTATTGGTCGTCGATCAGCGCAAGCGGCCGGTCACGCCGTGCTGCGAGAAGCGGCCTCGCCTGCTTGTCGAACGCGGCCGGGCGAAGGGCGGGAACCACCGTGTCGCGGGTGGCAGCGGCTCTTTCGGCGTGGGCAATGCCGACGGAATAAACGCCAGGTACTGCAAGCTTCTCTATCGCGCGGACGGCTGTTGCTACGCCCGGCAACCCGCGCTTCCTCCCAGTCCTCAAGGACGGGGTTGCCAACGCGGGAGACTCTGATGAAAGCAATGTCTGCGCTCGCGCCCGCGCACTTTCTTTGGCGAATGGAAGGCGATGTCGCGGCAATTCAATTGGCACGGCCTGAGCGCAAGAACCCGCTGACATTCGATTGCTACGCTGAGTTGCGCGACGCCTTCAGAGATTTGCGCGAAGCCGAGGACGTGAATTCGGTGGTGCTTCTGCCCAACGGCGGCAATTTCTGCTCAGGCGGCGATGTGCACGACATCATTGGACCGCTCGTCGCCATGGACATGAAAGGATTGCTCGCCTTCACCCGTATGACCGGCGACCTCGTCAAAGCGATGCTCGCATGCCGCAAGCCGATTGTGGCCGCCGTCGACGGCGTTGCGGTAGGGGCCGGAGCAATTATCGCAATGGCAGCGGATATTCGCCTGGCGACGCCGGCAGCAAAGACAGCCTTCCTGTTCACGCGCGTCGGCCTTGCGGGGTGCGACATGGGCGCTTGTGCGATGCTGCCGCGCCTGATCGGCCAGGGGCGTGCCGCCGAGCTTCTCTACACCGGCCGGACCATGACGGCACAAGAAGGCGAACTTTGGGGCTTTTACAACAGGTTGGTCACCGCTGACGCACTCGCGCACGAAGCGATCGGGCTTGCGCGCACGCTCGCCGCCGGCCCGACATTTGCGCATGGCATCACCAAGACGCAGCTCAATCAGGAGTGGTCAATGGGCCTTGAACAGGCAATCGAATCAGAGGCACAGGCGCAGGCGATCTGCATGCAGACAAAGGATTTCGAACGCGCCTACCGAGCATTTGTCGCCAAGGAGCCGCCCCTATTCGAGGGCGACTGATGCCGGACCAAAGCTTCCTGGCTTGGCCGTTTTTCGAGGAGCGGCACCGCGCTCTTGCCGTTGCCATCGAGCAGTGGTGCCGATCCAATCTTCCGGTCGACCATGGTGATGTCGATGCCGCTTGCCGCGCTGTTGTGGCAAAACTCGGTCGCGACGGCTGGCTCACGCATTCCGCCGTCGACCCACAGGCGCCCGGCGCGCTCGATGTGCGCGCGCTCTGCCTGGTACGCGAGACGCTGGCGCGCCACGATGGGCTTGCCGATTTCGCGTTCGCCATGCAGGGGCTCGGGGCCGGCGCGATCAGCCTGTTCGGCACCGCCACGCAGCGACAATGGTTAACGCAGACGCGGGCGGGTGCCGCCATTCCGGCATTTGCCCTGTCGGAGGCGACATCCGGGTCGGATGTCGCCAACATCAGCACGACGGCTACTCGTGACGGCGGCGACTATCTCCTCAACGGCGAAAAGACCTGGATATCGAATGGCGGCATCGCCGACCTCTACTTGGTGTTTGCCCGCACCGGCGAGGCGCCCGGCGCCAAGGGGATTTCCGCTTTTGTCGTCCCCGCAGACCTCGCCGGCCTTTCCGTAGTCGAACGTATCGAGGTACTCGCCCCCCACCCGCTTGCGCGCATCAGGTTCGATAGTGTGCGGCTGCCGGGCGCGGCGAT
>JASHYD010000095.1 GCA_030043175.1 Xanthobacteraceae bacterium
TGCCGCCGTTGCACCGAAGAAGCTCGTGCGGCTCGCTTATCGCGATGTCGGGCTCGACTACTATGGCAACGGCATCATCGCGTCCGAGGAACTGATCGCGAAACAACCCGATTTGCTGCGCCGCTTCGTAGCAGCGACCCTGCACGGCATGGCGGATGCCTTTAGCGATCCCGTGATGGCGGGACGGACGATCGCGCGTTACCAGCAGCAAATCGAGCCCGCGATCGGAGCCGCCGAAATCGAACAGGTGCGCGCACTCGCGGTCGACGCCGGACGCAAGCTCGGCGCCATCGATCCGGCCAAGATAGCCGCGACCGTAAGGGTCATTGCGGGCGCCTACACGCTCAACAAGCGCGTTTCGCCAGAAGAAATGTGGACCACGGGTTTTGTACCATGACGCCAGACTATGCCTCATGACCTCCGCAATAGCGCTGACGAGAGGGGATGACTAACAGTTTGCCTCGATCAACGTCGCAACACCCGGTTCTAGCAGCTTCAGCCGCTTGCCAATTCCGAGCGTGTCGAACGCCGCGCGCAAATCATTTGCGCTCTGGCGGAAGTGCGCCCACCCGTCGGTATGAACCGGAACGATCACGGCATCCGGAAACGCATGCGCGGTCTCGATGGTGTCGTTGGTGTCCATGGTGAGATGAAACGGGCCGCGGGTCTGCGCCGCACCCGCAAAGGGCAGCACCACACCGCATTTGAAACGCCGCGCCACCTCGGCAACGCCGTCGAACCAGGTGGTGTCGCCGCTAACATAGATCAAACGGCGGCCGGGCGTGTTTGACGCGACGACAAATCCGATGACGTCGCCGGACAGCGGCTCGATACCGGCGGGGCCATGCCGCGCGGGTGTCGCCGTGATCGTCAGTGAGCTCTTGCCCTTAACGAGTTCACTGCTGGCCCAGGGTTGCAATCCTTCGACCAGGCCGCCAAGCCGTTCGGCACCGGCCGCCGTGGTCAGCACGCGCTTTGCTTTGGTGAGAAATTCCTTGCCGGAATGATCGAGATTGTCCGAATGCTGATCGTGGCTGAGCAACACCGCGTCGATCTCGCCAACCGCCTCAGCCGCCATCGCAGGGCCCTCCAGCTTTTCCAGCGTCACATGCGGCAATTGATAGCTGCCGGGCGCGTCGAAGGTCGGATCGGTCAACAGGCGAAAGCCGTCGATCTCGATCAGCGCGGTCGGCCCGCCGATGAGGGTGATGGAGAGGCTCATGGTTTGCTTTCTCGCACTGCTGCGGGTCGGGTGACGAGGTAGATCCCGAGCGCGACCGGTACGATCCCAAGCAGGTCGCGCAACGCCACCTGCTCGCCGAGGATCACCCAGGCGAACAACATACTTAGGGGCGGCATCAAAAAGTGGTAGGCGCTCGCGGCGGTCGCCCCACAGACTTTCAACAGGTGGAACCATAGGAAATAAGCGACGATCGAGCCGCCCAGCACCAGGAAGGCGAACGCCCCCAAAAGTCGTCCGCTCGGTACGATGTTGCCGACGTTTGCGAACGTGAAGGCTATCGGCAGCAGCACGAAGCCAGCGGCGAGATTCTGGATACCGTTGCCGATCCAGAGACTGCCTTTCGGCGCGAACAGCTTAAACAGGATGGTGCCGGCCACGATCGATGCGAGCGAAGCCAGCGTGAACAGGATGCCGCCTGGGCTGTCCGTGCCGACCGACATACGATGCCAGACAACGAAGCCGACGCCGATGCTGCCCAGCAGCAGGCCCAGCACCTTGCGTGGGGTCAGCGCTTCGCCAAGCAGCAGCGCAGCCAAAGCAGCGGTGAAGATCGGATTGGCCGAGACGATCAGCCCACCCAAGCCGGCGGAGACCGATTTTAGGCCGGTATAGCCGAGGCCGAGATATAGCGCGTTGTTGGCGACGCCGAGGATCGCGAATGTCGTCACCTCCCGCCAACCGAGTTGCCAGCCCCCGCGGCTGAAGGCCGACAGGCCGAGGATCAATATCCCGGCGAGCGAGAAGCGGCCCGCCAGCAGGATCAGCGGCGGACAATCGGTGACGGCGATCTTGCCGGCTACGAATGCAAAACTCCACAGCACGCAGAACAGGGCGATATAAAGCGGCAGCGCGTTGACGTGGCTGCGCGGCGCGGAAACGGCGATCCCGGGCGTGAGCGACATGGCAGGTCTCCTTCCGCCGTTTGATGTAGGTCGTTCCGTTGCCATTTGGAAATTAAATGGTAAACTTAATGTCAGTTGATTTTCGAATGGAGACGGAAGTGCTCGATCTGGAGCTGTTGAAGAGTTTCGTCTCGGTGGTCGATGCCGCCGGTTTCACGCGCGCCGGCGAGCGCGTTCACCGCACGCAATCGACCGTCAGCCAGCAAATCCGCCGGCTGGAGGAGGACCTGGGTCAGACGCTCCTTAATCGCAAGGGCAAACATGTGATGCCGACCGAAGCCGGCGAGCGTTTGCTGTCCTATGCCCGGCGGCTGCTGTCGCTGGCAGAAGAGGCCCGCGATGTGGTCGGGCGGCCCGCCAACGAAGGTGCGATCAGGCTCGGCATCCCCGAGGATTTCGCCGCTTACCGGTTGGC
>JASHYD010000925.1 GCA_030043175.1 Xanthobacteraceae bacterium
CCCCCCTGTGGTCCAGTTTGGGGTGGACGTCCTGCCCCCAGCGCCAATTTCATCTTGGTGCACCACCCGGGCCCGCAAAGTGACTCAAGATTTGCACTGATTGCGAGCCAGAGATCATCTTACTGTATACTCGCGCACCGCGACTGACCACTTTGGGCTGTCTCGAACATCGGTCACAGGGCGAAGGCCCTGGCTCAGTTCGGTGCGCAGCCGACGGATCGCCGCTGCCGCTTCTTGAGGGCTGGCAAAGGCCTTGGGGGCGGCCGGAATATCGAGGCTGGTGATTGGTTGATCACTCAACACGGCCACGGTGACGCCCTTACCACGTGGTTCGGCGACGCGGATAGCGAAGCCCTCATACGGGTTGCGAGGGTCCGGGATTAGCCGCGGCCGCTCTGGCCACACGCGGGCAGCTTCCGGCCCGCTCCCTGTCGGGGTGCTCATCGAGCGCGTATTGGGGAAAACCTGCGTGAGTCTGCCATCCGGCGCCGCATCGAAGATTGCTAGATAGCCTGGTTTGCGCGTGGTGACACGATAAGAAACCACGTCGCCAACGCCGACATCGTCGCCCTTGTCGAAGGCAACGGAGAGGCTGGCAGCGTTGTCAAATTGGGGATCTGGCGCGCCCGGCTCGTTCGTCGCTGGTGGTGGCGGACTTTCCGGTTGTGCCGGCGCGCCCGGCGAGACGGCGAGATCGCGACCGGTGTTTTCACGAATCCAGTCAGCAAAGGCTGAAACACGTGTGTAAACGCCAGGACGGTCTCGGCGCCCGCATCCGACCCCCCAGCTGACGACGCCGACCTGTACCCAGCGACCGCGACGGGTGCGAGCCACCATCGGTCCACCGCTGTCGCCTTGGCAGCTGTCCTTGCCGCCTTCTGGCAATCCGGCACACAGGGTCCGGCCGTCGATGGTGCCGGCAATATCCTTATTGGCGGCTTTGCATCGGTCGGTCGCCACCAGCGGGAGTTCGACCTCCATCAGCCGTTCGGCAACGACATCCTGCGGGCCAAGCGTCACATGCGTTACCGAATCGACGTACTCGTTCCCCTTCTGAACGGCGTCCCGCAAATGTCCCCACCCGGTGACGACAACCCTCCCCGGAGGAGTTTCGAGCTCGAGATCGGGGCTAAGCAATGGGGTCACGGTACGTGATTGGGCTGCCTCGTTGAGCTTGAGTAGCGCGATGTCGTTTTCGTGGGTGTCGGCCTCAGGGTGACCGGGACGGTGACCGTATTGAGGATGGACAATCGGCGTTGCCACGCGGTGGACGGAATTTGGGTCGACGTCCACCAGGGACCGCGCCTCAGCGCCCCTCCGCTGCTCGAAGACCGCAACCGGCCGCGACTTGTTGAAGCCCTCAAAGCAATGAGCTGCGGTCAGGACCCATCGCTCGCCGATCAACGAGCCCCCGCACGCCATGATTGCTTTTTTGCCGGGAACCAGGATCAGCACCTGCCACGGCCATGTCCCGGTTTTGGCGGCCGTACCGCCGATGACACGTGTGTTGGCGCTTGGCCTCAGCGTGTCAATCACGTCCCGGACGGTCTGAGCCAAGACGGGGGCCCGCGCGAGAACGACTGTGAGCGCGGTCGTCGCGCTGACCGCAAACACACTGCGCATCGGTTCCTCCACCAAACGGATATAGCTGATGCTAGGGGGGGCGTGTACAAGCCCTGCCGTCTCGATCCGGGCGTTCGCGTCGGCCGCCAGCGCACGGGTGATGGCCGCAGGAAGCCCGAAAGCGTCGTGCTTGTTGTTGTGAGCCTGGAGCCAGGCGATCAGCTCAATGGCCGGCCGGCCGATGGCGATAACCACGGTGTAATTCGTGCCGAACGGCGCATCCCCGGCGGGCAAATAGGACCACCGATCAGTCATGACATGTGGGCTCTGGCTCGCGTAGAACGGAAACATCGAGGCGCGCGTACCAGGCCCGCATCTCGCGATCGATGATGATCTCATGGCCGTTTTCAATCGACTCGCCGCCAAAACGTAACAGCGCGACCTGCGAATCAAACGGAGACGCGTCCAATCCCTTCCAGCCGGGATAGGCGCGCACCCGCATGCCGTGGCCAGAATAGGTGAGGATGGCGAGATCGCCGGATTTCGATTCGTCGATGAGGCGGTTCATCTCGGCGACGACGCGCGAACGAACGGAGTCGCCATTCGTCAACATCTGCACCTTCGCGTCTGCGGCCGTGGGAGCGCGGGAGATGTCGCGCGCGTCGGCGACCGCGCCGGCGAGCTGTCCCTTGTCATTGAGGTTGGGGTATCTGTCGGTGCCGATCACCAGGGCTCGCACCGCGCCGCCACCCGGCGCATGCAGCACACCCGCAGCGAAAGCCGATGAACTCCATATGAGCAGCAGGACGGCGCCGATGTTGTCAAGGTACGTTGGATCATAGTGAATGCTCTTACTCCGCCACTGCGTCACGTACCCACTCGACGCGGCGGTCGAGCTGCCAGATTTCTTCCGGGCTCAGCCTGTCTGCGTTGGGCAGCACGCCAACGTTGAACGGTTGCGAAGCGCCTTTCCAATCGATTCTGATCTCGGCCCTGATGCCCTGCCGCAACAGCTCCGCGCGCACGGCCTCGACGCGCCGCCGCGACAGGTCCATGTTGTGTTCTGCGGTGCCCCGCGGGTCGGCGTGGCCGATAAGTTTCATCGTCCGCACCGTCTTCGCTGCCTCCGCGAGTTCCTGCACGGCTTTCTCACCCGTGGGCGTGAAGCGGGTTTCGTTGGTGTAGAAGTTGACCGGGATCGGCACGTAGACGACGACCGCCCCCCGGGGGCCTCGCAACAGCGCGGGGGAATAGATGCCGCCCAGGCTGCCATCGATTTCGCGCATCGCACCTGTAAAGGCGATGCTCTTGCGGCCCTCCTGGTCATCGTTGGCGAGTGACTGGGCCGCCGCCAGTTTGGTCAGCAGCGCGCGCTGCTCCGCCGACAGCGCCGCTCCGCCTGGCGTGTTCAGAATCGACACGCTTTTCTCATACCATCGATAGGCGTTCAACCTGTCGGCGCGTCCCATGAAGTAGTCGGCGAGCTTTTCCGCCCCGCGCCAGTTTCCGCCGCCGCTTGCGAGCGTGCGCTCCGCTATCGACTGGGCCTTCTCGCGATCGGCC
>JASHYD010000926.1 GCA_030043175.1 Xanthobacteraceae bacterium
CGGACGATATCGAGCGTGTCCGGCCCGTATGAGATCAGCCCTCCCTCCCTGACGAAATGCCGAACGCCATAGAAGGCGGGAAGTCGATGGCGCTCAGCCAGCGCGATCACCATCGCGCGATGTGTGTTGATGAATGGATCCGGCGCGACGATCAGACCGCCGCCCGGTTCGCGCGCAAATGCCGACACGGCCGCCTCGATCTCCGCCTCGTCACTCACCGGCGTTGCAGAAAGCTTGGCGGCGAGCGTTTCCGCAACCGCTTTGAAATCGCGGAGGAAGGCGGAGTAATATGGCGCTGTCTGCGGGTTGAACACGAGTGTCGTTCGATTGACGCTGGGGGCGATCTCCTTAAGCATTTCCAGCCATTTCCCGAGCATCGAGAACTCGACGAATGAAAAGCCCGTGATGTTGCCGCCCGGGCGCCCCAAGCTGGCGACGAAACTCTGTCCCGCTGGATCGCTGACGATGGAGAAGACAATCGGAATAGTGCGGGTCGCCTGTTTTAGCGCCGCAAGGACGGGGGTGGAGTTGGCGACAATGACATCCGGCGTCGAACCAACCAATTCGGTCGCGTATGCCTGCATTCGATCAGCATCGCCCCCAGCAAACCGCTCCTCAATTCGAACGTTGCGCTCGGTCCATCCGAGTTGCGCGAGCCCTTCACGAAACACAGTCGCGCGCGCTTGCGCTATCGGATCGTTCCCGGCAAATGTATATAGGCACCCAACCCGCCGCATCCGGTCGGGCTGCTGGGCGAGCGCCGCTAACGGCCAAGCCACGGCGCTGCCGAAGCCCGCAATGAATTCGCGCCGTCTCATTTTGCAATCCTCAAGTTTCAAATTGGCGCCGTCGAACAATCGGGTTTCAGCAGGCCCCCCGGCGGTCGGGTCTCTGATAGAGTTCGCAAATCAGGGTACTGCAGAATGATATCGCCCTGGCGGAGGCGTTGGAAGGGCATTGGGCTCGGTTAGGTGATTGGCCCGCGGCTTGCCCCCTTCGGCCCGCTACCCTACAGGTGGGGACGACGAAAGGCATCTTGGTGACTCTCCTATGAGCCTGGTGGGCATCTCGCGACCGCGCGCAGCTGCCCCCGTCAAAGGCCCCGTCCACGACCAAGACACGGTGGGCATAAACGGCCGCCTCCCCGCAGAGCGGTCCCCTCCAATTATTCCACGACCCATAGACCGTGGGATCATGGCCTTCTGGGACTCGCAGGAGGCTGCTGGGTGCCTTTTTTAGGTTACGCCTGCGATGGCGCCACGTTATTGCAACGGATCCGGATCGAGGCCGCCAGCCTTGTTGCTGTCTCTGGTTCTAGGATCGACGCCTCGCCCCTGCGCAAAGGCGAGTTCTTCCAGGCGCCGCCCGTGCAGCAGTCCTGGCAGGCCATAGTTGCCTTCGATACAGCGCGGCTCGTAATAGATCCGGTTCTCCTCCTCGCTCTGCTTGGTGAACTCTTGCTTGGCGGTCCAGGGCCGAGTCCACACGGTCGGATCTTCAGCAGTGACCGCGTATTCGAGCGTGGTTGGCCCAGTCCGCGTCCAACGCTCGACCAGGTGCAGGTTTTCGCGCGACCCCTGAAAGTCGGTCTTTGCACTGAAGTTCGTGACGTCGATCACGAGGGTATTTCCCTCCCAATGGCCGCGCGAGTCGCCGTACCACTGGCGAATATTGGCCGGCAGATGCGAACTCCCGTCCATGACGATATTGCGCTGCCATCCCTGCCCCTGGCCTACGTCGTAGAACATCGAGATACCACCTGGCGTCTGTACGATTCGCCGGAAGCTGATGCGGTCGCCGACTGCATTAAGAGGGCCAAGCTCGGGCAACCCGCCGGTCAGACAACGCAGCGCGGCGCCGCCATCCTCGGGACCATCATGGCGATTCATCCCTCCTAGGTTGTAGCGGGGAGGACGTTCGGCGAAGCGTGGCGAGGGGACGGGATCGTACTTGCCCCCGGCACATGCGGGCTCCTTGTTTTTGCAGGTTTCGGTTGCCTGCAACAGCGCAACGCGAAATTCGCGCTCGGCAGCGACGGACTTCTGCGCCTGCGGTGTCATCGGCGGCAGCCGGCCATTGGGCGGATCGACAATTCGCGACGTCCGCACGCCAGTGCGTTTCTTAGGTGTGAACACGTCATTGTAGGCGCCGGCGACGTCGGCTTCGGTCCCGCGCTCAAAGCGCTTCTCGCGACCCAAACTTGCCGATCGCAATTGATCCAATTCTGCCCGCTGTGCCTCGGTGAAGAATTCCTGGTTCGCAAACTTCGGTGAGCGCTGGAAGGGCGTGTCGGTTTCATCGGTCCAGATGCCCTGCAGATCAGGTTCACCCCACGGCGTTTTCAGCCCGGCCGGCGCCGTGGCGGAAGCCGGCGGAGCCTGAGCAGAGGTTCGGGTGACAGACACGGAAATGGCGGCGATGGCAGCAGTTACGATCACGCCCGAGAAGCGCTTACTCATGACGGTCTCCTTTTGCCTCGCAACGTGTTACGTGTGATGAGCGCGGCGAATTTGAAATATTATAATCGCGGCGAATGCGCTTAGGAACTTCAAATTTAAAAGCGCACTAGAATCAATAAGTTGCTAGTTGCGTTTTTGATTCCGAATTCCACAAGCGCATGCGCCGCGACAAGGTCGAACCCCGCAATCCGGCACACCAGATTGCCCCCGGCACCAAACTGCCCGTACCGGATTAGGCAAGCGTATCGCGGTTTGGTTGGCGGGAAAAGATAGATGATGTTGCTCGGCTTCCCCGCGCAATGTCTCTTGTTGGCGTGTGCCGTGACAAAGCCGCGCTTTCCAGTGGGTGCAAGCCCCCTTCCGCTCCACCTAAATGATCCGGCACGCAAGCTCTCCGGGACTATCCGGCACGGAGATATTAGGGATAAGCTGTTGTCAGCGGCGACCGTGCACGACGATCGAACCTGACCCACGCGGTAGCTATCCTTCGTTCCGGGCAGGCGGCCGACGTTTTGGCGCAGCTCGCGGCGGATCACCCTTCACGCGCGCTCGGCCAGCAATTCTTCGTCGAGGCTCGTGCCGCCGGCGGCGGCGTTCGGGGCGCAGTTCGTCGCTCATGCGGAGCCGGACGGCTATAATTTGGTCGTCACTACCTTGTTGCTGCTCGCCTTCGCGCTGTCAGCAATCCGGAGATCGGCTACGACCCTCTCAACGATCTCACCAATGTGGCTGGCTCGGCTAGCACCGCCAACAATGCGGTAGCCTCCAGGACCAACCCCTCGCGCCTGAAGGCCGCGACCCTTACTGGGCAAGCGGGGGGCGGAACGCATCGTCGGCAGAGATAACGACAGTGCTCACTTGCCGATCATGACGTCAGAGGCCTTAATCACGGCGGCAGCGCTGTCGCCGACCTTCAGGCCGAGTTCATCAACCGCCTCGTTCGTGATAGATGACGTCAACTTTATGCCATGACCGAGATCAATGAGCACGTGCGCTGTCGTGGTACCTTTGTGAACCTCCACGACGTTGCCTTTGAGTTGGTTGCGCGCACTAATCTTCATTATTTTTCTCCTTCAAATTCAAAATCCCGCCGGTCGTCCGCATCAAGATTCGTCGCGTCATAATTGTTGCGACGCACTTCCGGCTCCTTCGCTACTGACCTCAACGCTTCCTCACCACAACCGTTCCACCGGCTCAGGTGGCACTGAAATCACCAGGCGAACCCAGTCCAACACAATCTATGGTTGTTATTGTCTGGCGCAAGCCCAAGCAGCTTGAGATCTGTTCAGCATCGCAACCTCACAGTCGGCGCACCTTCGGATCGAGCTTGGGATCAGTACGGCCGATCTTGATGCCCGAGTCCTGGGGCACCTCATGCGAAGCTCGCTGGTAAACCGGCTCGACGGCGCACATCCAATAACAAGCGGGGACGGTGCGAAATTGATAGACCTATCACCCAATCTCCGTTCGCCGTGCCGGTCAGATCATCGTGTTGGCACTGATGAACACGTCCCCACGACGGCTCTGGCTGGCCAGGTCATTTGGTGCAGCGAGGCTAGGAGCCTGTCCGAGTAATCGGAAAACGTGGAG
>JASHYD010000927.1 GCA_030043175.1 Xanthobacteraceae bacterium
CGGCAACCAGATGATGTATGTTAACCTGTTCTGGGCGTGGGGCCATCCCGAGGTCTACATACTGATCTTGCCGGCGTTCGGCATCTTTTCCGAAGTGGTTGCGACCTTTTCCGGCAAGGGGCTGTTCAGTTACCGCTCGATGGTTTGGGCGACGCTCGGGATTTGTATCCTCTCTTACATGGTCTGGCTGCATCACTTCTTCACCATGGGAGCGGGCGCCAACGTCAACGCTTTCTTCGGGATCATGTCGGCGATCATCGCTGTGCCGACGGGCGTCAAAGTCTTTAACTGGCTGTTCACGATGTTCCGTGGCCGGGTTGTGTTTCAAACGCCGATGCTGTTTTCAATCGGCTTCATGGTCACGTTCGTCATCGGTGGCCTGACTGGCGTATTGCTGGCGGTGCCGCCCGTCGATTTCGTGCTCCACAACAGCACGTTCCTGGTCGCCCATTTTCATAATGTCATCATTGGCGGCGTCATGTTCGGCACACTGGCGGGCATCAACTACTGGTTCCCGAAGGCGTTCGGGTTCACCCTCGACGAACGCTTCGGCAAGGCCAGCTTCTGGTGCTGGCTTGTCGGCTTCTATCTCGCCTTCATGCCACTCTATGCGCTGGGCCTGGTGGGCATGACCCGGCGCCTGGAGCACATCCCCGACCCGAGCTGGCAGCCGCTCCTGTTAGTCGCGGAGGCCGGGGCCGTCGTCATTTTCTGCGGTATCCTCTGCCAGGCCGCGCAGCTCTATGTCAGCATCACCACCCGCGAGCACCGCCTCGACCTGACCGGCGACCCGTGGAATGGTCGAACCCTGGAATGGTCAACCTCTTCGCCACCGCCGCCCTACAATTTTGTGGCGCTCCCCAGAGTCGAAACCATCGACGCGTTCTGGCACATGAAGCAGACGGGGCAGGCCCCGCTCGAACCGCCGTACGAAGCGATCGAAATACCGCACAACAGCCCAGCCGGTTTCATTACCGCTTTCTTTGCGGTGATCATGGGTTTTTCGCTGATCTGGCAGATCTGGTGGTTGGCGATCCTCGGTTTCCTCGCCGCCGCAACCGTTGTCTTGATAGCCGCCTGGAGCATCGAGCGCGAGCAAGAACTCTCCGCCGCCGAAGTTGCGCAAATAGAACGGACGCGGTGAGGTGAGGCTGTCCGGATGACGATTGCAACGATCGATAGAGTTCCAACCGCGGTGCCAATCGAGCTTGCGCGCGGGCGCGGCGGCGGCGGGCCGGCCTCCAAGCGTATCGTCGTCGCTTACGGGTTCTGGATCTTCATCCTCAGCGACATGGTAATGTTCTCGGCGCTATTCGCGGCCCATGCAGTCTTGCGCGGCAATACCGCCGGCGGACCGACCGGAGCCGAGCTGTTCAATCTCCGCAACGTCTTCATCGAGACGATGTGTCTGTTGTTGTCGAGCTATACCTGCGGGCTCGGAGCGCTGTCCGCCGAACGGCGGCGCCCAGCCCTGTTCCTGATGTTCGCAGTGTTCACTTTCGTCCTCGGGGCGGCCTTTCTGTTCATCGAGGCCACCGAGTTTGCCGCCATGGTGGAGAAGGGTGCCGGGCCTTCGCGCAGCGGCTTTCTATCCGCCTTCTTCACTCTGGTCGGCATGCACGGCATCCACGTCGCCAGCGGTCTCATCGCGCTCGTCTATCTGACGGCCCAGGTGATCGCCAAGGGCCTGCGAACTGCTGTGCTCCGGCGCCTGTTGTGCTGGAGCCTGTTCTGGCACGCGCTGGACATCGTCTGGGTCGGGGTATTCACGATGGTCTATCTGATGGGAGAGCTTCCTTGACGGACGGTCACGAGCACCTCTACGAGGACCGCACGCCGGGCGTCGAAGAGCATGAGCCCACGGCCAGCTACCTGTCGTACACGGCCGGGCTCGGGCTTGCGATCCTGGCGACGATCGCCTCGTTCATCGTGTCGCAGACCAATTTGCTCTGGCCCCCGGGCATCCCGGTCGGGCTGGTCGTGCTCGCTTTCGCGCAGGTCGGCGTCCACCTCGTCTTCTTTCTGCATCTGGGCAGCGGCCCCGACAGCACGAATAACATTCTGGCCCTTGCCTTCGGTGTGCTGATCGTCTTTCTCGTCATCGTCGGCTCGGTCTGGATCATGGCGAATCTCAGCAACAACATGATGCCCATGTAGTGAGCGGATAAGTGGTGAGCGTTTCGGAGCGCTGTCAACCTTTAGCCGGACGTGGGCGGCGATCTCGGCGTGCCGCTCATAGCGTCCTTCCGCCCAGCTATACTCGATCGCGACAACGCGGTTCTCGATGCGGCGGAGTTCGCGCAGCCCCCGGACAAAAAGCACCTCCAGACATGCTCGCCGTATCGCCTGGTCGGTCCACACAAGGAACGCAACCGTGTGGGCGCGGGGGCGTCAGGTTCAAGCACGAGCTCAAGCCGGACGCGCGGAGGTCTCGCAGCGGCCACGTGGCGAGCGGCAGATATCGAAGCGCGACAATCGCTACCTGCACGTCCTGCGGCGGACAAGCCTTCGAAGAATCCTGCAGACGGCCATAAGATCGAGCAAGTTCGCCCTATCGGCACGTTGTATTGCGGGGCTTCCCATTATTCACATGGCGGCTGGGAGTAATCCCAGCTAACTCGCCCCTAGGCGATCGAATAGAGGGGCGACAGGTACTGATCCCAATTCGTCGGGTCGAATTCAACGTGGCGCGCCAATAGGCTTCCATGCAGGGACAAGCTTACTGCTGCTCCAAGGCTGGCTTTGCGAGCTCACGCCAGATGCCAAGACAAACTGCGGTACACAGGCGGCTTTCGCCGGTCAACCTTCCGGCCGCCGTTACTGACATCAACGGATCGAACAAGTTCTTGCTTCCGGAGCATCGGCCCTCGCGAACTCCGTGGCTCCGGCCCCATCGGCAACCAGTCTTCGGCGGTAGAGAGCGCACGATAGGAGGTTTGCTGCCCTCGCAAGTGCATGCAGCACTTAGACAGACTGTCAGGGGTAGAAGATATCGGTTACAGCCCAAGCAATAAGGACCAGCAAAGCGATGATAGCGACTACGTAGATCGTCGTCATCGGTCAGACAGTCCCAGTGAAGAGATATCGCAGGATACCGGCCGATGACCAGAATGTCACGCGCAGGTTCAGCCTCCGTAAGCCTTCGTCTCTCCAGCTTCCGAACATCCGACCTGTTGAGGGAGAACCTTGGCAAAGACATCGATATCGAGCTCGCCAACCTTTATTTCACAATCTTCCAGTTAGTTTTGGCAGCCTGGCCATGGCTTCCTATCACCCATCCACAGGCCCTCCATCATCAAGGGCTTT
>JASHYD010000928.1 GCA_030043175.1 Xanthobacteraceae bacterium
CACTACGAGTTTACATCAAATTCGCGACGACGCGGAATACGGAACTGTCCGGTTGGTCGGTCGTGCAGCGCACAAGTTCTGAAGCGGGGTTAACCGGGCGCTGTGTTGCAAATGACCGATGCTTTCATGGCCCAAGTGTCAGGTTACCTTGCTCAGATAGAGACTCGGCAGAACGTGATCCTCGCCCAATCCGGATACTGGATGGTATCCCTCGGATAAAGCAGCGCACTCGATAGGCAGAAGGTCGATTAAGAGCGAGAATGTTCGTTATCGGGAGTGCTCCGCATTGATCGGCGTCACGCTACCGCAGCTCGCCTCCTCGTAGCGCAGGCCAGATCCAATAGCTTGGCAGCCATTTCCCAATGGAAAACACCACCAAACAGGATTAGCTTACTGCTGTAGCGCCCACGATCAGCCGGCCGCCCGCCCCTTCCGGCCCGCTGATTGCCGCAATAAGCATTTCTCCAGCGTCTTGCAGGTCGTCGACATTTTCAATCACCGCATCAGGCGCGAGGTCGCTTTGCGGCGGCGCGCTGCGGGTGAGGCGCGCGCCGAGGACGCCGTCCGTGACGCGCCCGCGTGCCGCAAGGCGTGCCGCTAGGACCTCCGCCGGTGCCGTCACGAGGACGACGCGGACGTTAGCGTAGCGGTAGCGAAGTTCCGAGATTACCGCGCGGGATACGTTGCAAACCACCGTTTTGCCAGCCCGGATGTCGTCGTCCAATGTCGCGTTAACGGCGTAGTTCAATCCGTGCGCAGCCCACCAGAAGGCGAAACCGCCGGCCGCAACCGCGGCGGCGAAGTCCGCGTCGGATAAGGATTCATGGTCTTCGTCGGCCGACGGCTCTCGGGTGATGATGCGGCGGGGAAACACGATGTTGGGATCGGCGCGCAGGACGTTGCGGGCGAATCTCAGCAAGCTGTCCTTGCCGGCACCACTCGGGCCGGCGACAACAACCAACCGGCCAGGCCCAATCGGCATGCGAGCTGCCTCGACCCGCATCATACGACGCGCCGCCCCATGCGCCATACCGAACGGACCACAGGCACCTTGTCGGTCAGACGAATCCGCACCAGATCGGCATGCTTGCCAACGGCAATCTCGCCACGGTCGGTGAGGCCGACGGCCTCGGCGGGCGTCTTGGTGACGGTGCGCAGGGCCGCCGGAAGCTCGATCGTCGGCGCCGCCTTCGGGAGGATCAGCGCGGCCATCAATAGGCTCGCCGGTACGTAATCCGACGACAGCACGTCGAGGACGCCCGCTTGCGCTGCCGTTGCGGTCGCGACGTTGCCAGAATGTGATCCGCCGCGGACTAGGTTAGGGGCGCCCATCAACACCCGCACGCCGCCGTCGTGAAGCGCGCGCGCGGCCTCGATGGTTGTCGGAAACTCCGCAATCGAGACGCCGTCACCAATCGACACCGCGACGTGCTCGGCGGTCGTGTCGTCGTGGCTTGCGAGTGGGGTGCCGTGCTGGCGCGCGAGTTCGACCAGTGCACGGTAATTCTCGGCTCCGTGACGGGCAGCATGTTGGTGCCGCTTCCGAAACATCGCGTCGAGTTCGACATCGGTGAGCCCACCTGACTTGCCGCGATAATAGTCGCGTAACTTGGTCTCGTCACGAAACTGCCGCTGCCCCGGAGTGTGATCCATCAGCGAAAGCAGCCGCACATCGTCGCGGCCAATCAATGCTCTCGCCTGATCAACCACGTCGGGCATCGGCACCTCGCAGCGCAGGTGCAGAAAATGGTCCGCGCGCAACATGTCGGCGGCACGCGCTGCCGCGATCGCATCGGCGAGCAGAACGGCCTCGCCGCCGATATCATCTGCGCCTTCCTCGCGCCAAACGCGCAGCGAATCAAGTACGGTCGTAATGCCGCAGACGGCGAGCTGGCCGTCATAGGACACCACTGCCGACACTGGGTCCCAATGCACCTTGGGACGCGGCATGTAGTGCGCTTCGATGTGGTCCGTGTGAAGCTCGACAAGGCCCGGGATGACAAGATCGCCCGCCATATCGTCGGCGCGGGTCGGCGCTCGGCCGCGGCCAAATTCCGAGATGATGCCGTTTGCGGCAACGAGCCACCCGCCTTCGATGACCACGTCGGCCAGCACCAATCGGGCATTTGCGAGCGCCAAGTGGTCGTCCGCCATGGTTCAGGCCGCCGCAAAGCGCGTGACATCGACGATTTGGTCGGCAAGCGCATCGCGAACTTCCTTCTCGTGGATGATCGCTACAACGGCCACGCCACACCGCTTCTTTTCCGCGACGAGGTCGATCACTGCGGCACGATTTTCGCTGTCAAGCGAGGCCGTCGGCTCGTCCAGTAGCAGCACAGGGCGGTCGGAGAGGAATCCCCTAGCGATGTTCACCCGCTGCTGCTCGCCGCCAGAAAAGGTCGCGGGCGGCACCGCCATCAACCGATCTGGGATGTTGAGCCGCCGCAGCAGAGCCCCCGCGCGCGTGCGAGCTTCGTCGGGCTCGGCACGCTCTAGTGTTTGTGCCACCACATCGATGGTCGCGACCCGCGGGACGGTGCGCAGAAACTGGCTGACATAGGACATGGCGCGCTGCCTCATCGCGATAATGCTTCGCGGTGGTGCCGCCGCGATGTCGACGATATGGTCGCCGTCCCGGATCAGAATACGGCCGCTGTCGCAGCGATAGCCGCCGAAGATCATCTTCAGGATCGATGATTTTCCGCAGCCAGACGGCCCCGCGAGCGCGACGCACTCGCCAGGCTCCACCACGAAATTGACGCCGGCAACGACGGGTAGATGAAGTCCACCTTGCAGATGCAGTGTGAAAGACTTCTTTACATCAACGAGATCGAGCGCATGCATCGTCATCTCAAGCAGGAAGGATCGAGGACACCAGCAACTGGGTGTAGGGTTCGCGGGGGTCATCGAGGACTTGGTCGGTAAGCCCCGATTCGATTGCGCTACCGCCCTTCATGACAATGATCTGTTGCGATAACAGCCGTGCGACAGCAAGATCGTGGGTGACGATGACGGCGGCGAGACGCAATTCTCGAACCAGCCCGCGGATGAGATCCAGAAGACGCGCTTGGACCGAGACATCGAGACCGCCGGTCGGCTCATCCATGAAGATGAGGCGCGGATTGGTAACGAGATTGCGGGCGATCTGCAGGCGTTGGCGCATGCCGCCCGAGTAGGTCGTTGGGGCGTCATCGATACGATCGGACGCAATCTCGACGCGATCGAACCAATCCTTCGCAACGCCTCGGATGCGGCCGTAATGTCGCCATCCCAAGGCCATCAACCGCTCGCCCACGTTGGCGCCGCCCGACACGGCCATGCGTAGGCCAAATGCGGGCTCTTGATGTACGTAGCCCCAGTCGGTGCGAAACAGGAAGCGACGTTCCGCTTCGCCCAGCGAGGCGAGGTCGCGCATGATGCCATCGCGCATGCGATAAAAGACATGGCCGGCTGAAGGCACGAGCTGGGTGGATAGAAGTTGCAGCAGGGTCGTCTTGCCGGAGCCCGATTCGCCAACCACAGCCATCACTTCGCCAGGGTATAGCTCGAATGAGATGTCGCGGCAGCCAATTTGCAGGCCATACCGTTTGGTCAGCGCCTCTGCTCGCAGCAGAGGATGGTCCTCTGCATCGATCATAGCGCTCGCCCGCCATCAAGTCGCAGCCGCTTCCTCCCCCCACTGGCGAGAAGAATCGCTGGGCCCCTGCGTGCACCGTGTGGTGCAATGGTCGGTATCGGAGCACACGAACATACGGGAGCCGCGGTCATCGGTGATCACCTCGTCGAGATAGCTGTCCCTGGCGCCGCACAGCGCGCAAGTGCCGTTGAACCGGTACGGAGCGAACGGATGGTCCTCGAAATCGAGCGACACCACCTGAGTGTAGGGTGGAATGGCGTAGATGCGCTTCTCGCGCCCCGCGCCGAACAGTTGCAAGGCCGGGCAATCGTTCATTTTCGGATTGTCGAATTTGGGTGTCGGCGAGGGGTCCGCGACATAACGGCCGTCAACTTTGACCGGATAGGCATAGCTGGTAGCGATCTCGCCATGACGGCTGATGTCCTCGTAGAGCTTCACGTGCATCAGCCCGTATTCCTGCAGGGCGTGCATGCGGCGCGTTTCGGTCTCGCGCGGCTCGAGAAAACGCAACGGCTCCGGGATCGGCACCTGGAACACCAGAGTCTGGCCCTCGTGAAGGGCCGTCTCGGGAATGCGGTGGCGAGTCTGAATCACGGTCGCGTCGACGGTTGCGGTGGTTGTACGCACGCCCGCAGTCTTTACGAAAAACTTCCGGATCGACACCGCATTGGTGGTGTCGTCGGAGCCTTGGTCGATCACCTTGAGGACGTCCCCCGGTCCGAGGATCGCGGCCGTGACCTGCACACCTCCAGTGCCCCAACCGTAAGGCATCGGCATCTCGCGGCTCGCGAACGGCACCTGATAACCGGGTATCGCGATCGCCTTGAGGACGGCGCGTCGGATCATCCGCTTGGTCTGCTCGTCGAGATACGCGAAATTGTAAGCGGGTCCGCTCATTCCGCCGCCTCCGCGGTTTCCTTGCCGCCCCCATTTGAAGCGGCGACAAAACTCTCGCGAAGTCGCCGCACCAGTCCGAGCTCGGATTGGAAATCAACATAGTGCGGCAACTTCAAATGCTCCACGAACCCCGTGGCCTGAACATTATCGGAATGCGACAGCACGAATTCCTGGTCCTGGGCCGGTGCCTTGATCTCCTCGCCTAGTTCCTGAGCCCGCAATGCACGATCAACCAGGGCCATTGCGATCGCCTTACGCTCGCCTTGTCCGAATGCGAGGCCATAGCCGCGGGTAAAGCGCGGGGCTTTCGTCGCCGTGCCCCTGAACTGGTTGATCGATTGGCATTCCGTAACAGCAACGCGCCCCAGTGGTATGGCGAAACCCACCTCCTCCGACAACATCTCCACTTGAACCTCGCCGAACCGGATTTCTCCCGCGAACGGATGGGTGCGGCCGTAACCACGCTGGGTTGAGTAGCCGAGCGCCAGTAGGAATCCCTCATCGCCGCGCGCGAGATTTTGGAGCCGTACATCGCGGCCGGCCGGAAAAGAGAGCGGTTCACGCGTGAGGTCGCCGGCTCGTGCTTGCGCGACGGGCGACGGCTCGATCAGATCGTCATTCGCGAGGAGGTCGGTGACGCGAGGAAAAGCGGTGACCTCGGGGGGAGCGTGTGCCGGCGCCCCATCCGGCAACCCTCCGCCGCAGGCGGAGGGGGATGAAGTCATGTCTTCCCCGCCGGGCGCTGTCCGCTGCGCTTCGGCGGGAGGTGAGGTAAGCTCGGTTGCGCGCCTGCCCAGTCCATGATCAAGCAGGCGGTACGTATAATCAAATGTTGGTCCTAGCACCTGGCCGCCCGGTAAATCCTTGAAGGTTGCGGAAATCCGTCGCCTGATGTCCATCGCGGCAGTGTCGATCGGCGCGGCGGAGCCGAACCGCGGCAGGGTGGTGCGGTAGGCGCGCACCAGAAAGATCGCCTCGAACAGATCGCCGCGCGCCTGTTTGATGGCAAGTGCCGCGAGTTCGCGATCATAGAGCGAGCCTTCGCTCATCACCCGATCAACGGCGAGGGTGAGCTGTTCGGAAATCTGGTCGACTCCGAGTTCCGGTACCGACGGGTCACCCCGGCGGACACTCGCCAGCAGCCCATGGGCGTTCTCTATGGCACTTTCCCCGCCCTTGACCGCCACGTACATCAGCACTGCTCCATCGCGACATGCACCGAACGCGGAAGCGCTGCCAGCATTGTGCTGGTCGCTAAAATGATATCGAGGCCGCGTGGAAACAGGGCGCGATTGGCGCGCATGCGGGCCACGAAATCTGCTGGCAATGGCGAGGCGAACAGCACTCGGCGGTCCCTGATTCCGGGGCCGGACAGCCAAAAACCGCCGCTGTCAGACAGGCGCTCGATCTGCAGCACCAGCGTCGCGGTGCGATCAGGATATTCCATGCTGCCCTGGGAGAAGGCTTCGAACTGCGGCATCCGTGGCGGATCGCCTATGATCCCGAACGCTGCCTGATGCGGATCGTCCGTGAGTGGCGCGCCGGTGTGGAACCTCAGCCAAGGCACGACCTCAGGCGATTGCGCCAATGCCGGATCAAGCCATACCGGCGTCTCGTAGTCGAGCAGCGTAAGCGCTACCGCCCCGGCTGCGGGTCCGAGAGGTTGCGGTGTCCGCGCCAGCCCGCCGATCGAGACTATGCTGCCAGGATGCGCCATGGCGTCCATGACGGCGCGAAACACCGCTTGACTTGCATGCACGGGATCCGCGAAGGCTGGCGCCAACACGGCTCAATCCTCGCCCCGAACCAGCGCGAAGAAATCGACGCGGGTTGCGGCAGTCTGCGCGCGCTGGCGTGCACGTTCGCTTTCTCGCCGAGCCCTGATGGGGGCAAGGACGTTACGCTCTACTGGGTCGCGCGTTACAGGATTCTGCCACAGCGCGTCACATAGCGCCGCGAGCCGTGCCCTTTGGTGGTCCCGTCCCAACACACAAGAAAAGCCGACTTCGCCAGATGGGATGCGCACCGTCGCACGAGTGACCGTTGCCTCGCCGAGGTTGAAAGCGGCGCCATCGCCGCCAATGCGGCCCTGCAGCATCACCAGCCCGGTCTCGACCGGGCGCAACTCCACGTGATCGATATCGTTACCGAGCGCCGCAAGCCCACACGCGATTTCGCTCGCCCGCGCGTCCGCGAGTGTCGCCATCGCGACACGCCGAGCGGCAACATTATCAGGCTGGGCAATTTCCTTTCCCATCGGCAAATTCCTCTTGTCAAGTTGTCTGACATATTAGACAACTATGACGAGGCGTCAACAAGACCAATTCGCCATGTTGAAGGTTTCGAGCGATCGCAACTTGAAGGGCGTTACCTTGTGGCGCCGGATCGCGGATGATGTCGAACAAGAGATCGTCGCCGGCGTTTATGCGATCGGCGAGCGGCTGCCCGGGGAAGTGGAGATCGCGCAGCGCTTTGATGTCAATCGCCACACTGTTCGCCGCGCGCTCGCCGAGCTCGCCCAGCGCGGTTTGGTGCGCGCGGAACGTGGCAGCGGCACCTTCGTCGAACCCCGCCGCATTGTTTATCCGATCAGGAAACGCACGCGCTTCTCGGAAATCGTGGGCGGTAACGGACGTGAGGTCGGCGGCAGACTGATCGCGGACGGCGAAGAGCCGGCATCCCCCGCGGTCGCGGAGCGTCTGCACGTAGCAGTCGGGGATTTGGTGGTCCGGCTCGAAATTCTGCGCAGCGTGGATGGATTACCGATTTGCGCTGCGACGACTTGGCTGCCGGCTAAACGCCTGCCTGGCGTCGCGCAGATTTACCGGTCAAAGCGTGGGATGACGGCGACGCTCGCTCAATTTGGTATCCGAGATTACCGGCGGCATTCCACGCGGATTTCCGCGGCCTCCGCTGATGCGCTCGATGCTCAACGGCTGCGTACGGTGGCGGGCCGGCCGTTGCTGCTGGTCGATAGTGTAGACGTGTTGCCGTCCGGGGAGCCCGTATTGACCTCCCGCAGCCGGTTCGCGCCGGATCGTGTCGAATTGGTTGTGGAAAGCTGAATAAGTCGTACAGGATTTATGATGGACATCCAAATTGATGGTGGGCGCGTACTCATCGGGGATAGCTTCGAGCAAACAAGCGTCTGTATTGGCGATGGCGTGATCGGCGCGGTTGGCGCAGTGAGCAATGGCGCAGCCAGAATCGACGCGTGCGGCCTCATGGTTCTACCCGGCGTCGTCGATATTCACGGCGACGCATTCGAGCGCCAGCTAATGCCACGCCCGGGCGTCCATTTCGAGACGGATATCGCTCTATTCGACACCGATCGGCAGGTGATCGCTAACGGCATAACCACGGTCTTTCATGGGGTGACTTGGTCGTGGGAACCGGGGCTACGCAACGCCGCCAACGCGCGAGCGATCCTGACCGCGATGGAGGAACTGCGGCCTCGGTTGGGTGCCGACACCAAATTCCATCTGCGCCATGAGACCTTTAACCTCGACGCAGAGAAGGAGATCATCGACTGGATCGGCTCCCGCCGCATTGGCGTGCTGGCGTTCAACAATCACATGCCGGCAATGAAAGGTAACGCGCCGGTCCGGCCCGCAAAGATCGCTGAGATGGCCCAGCGATCCGGCCTCTCGAATGAGGCATTCCAGGAATTGGTGTCGCGCATCGCGCAGCGTGCTGACGAGGTGCCCGGCTCGATCGCGCGACTTGCCGCCGCGGCGAGCGCAAACAGCGTTCCGTTGTTGTCTCATGACGACATCAGCCCGGAGCAGCGTCGCTGGTACAGGTCCATGGGCTGCCGGCTGGCGGAATTTCCTACCACCATCGAAACCGCGCGAGAGGCTGCCAGTGCCGGTGACCACATCGTGCTTGGTGCACCTAACGTGGTGCGCGGCGGCAGTCATATCGGCTGGATCGACGCCAAAGACATGATCGCGCGCGGCCTGTGCTCGATTCTTGCGTCGGACTATTATTATCCGGCGCCGCTGATTGCGGCCTTCCGCCTGGCTGCGGACGGCGTCACGACTATCGAAAGGGCCTGGGCACTGGTGTCAGAAATCCCGGCCGCCGCGGTCGGTCTCACCGATCGCGGCACCATTGCAGCGACGCGGCGTGCCGATTTGATCCTCGTCGAAGCAGCCGCCGGAAGACCACGCGTGATTGCTACAATCGTTGCAGGACGGATTGTTTATCTCACCGAGGCGGCGCGTATCCATTGCGGACATTGACGGCGGCAACTCAGCCGAGGCCCATAATGATGACGGCTCCGCGATACGCGATTTACTTCGTCCCGGACCCGGACACGGCGTTGTACCGCTTCGGCTCCGCCGTACTCGGCTATGATTGTTTCACCGGTGCCGAAATCCGCCCGCTTGACGCACTGCCGGTCGATACCGGCACATGGAGCGAATTGACACGTGAGCCGCGCCGCTATGGCTTCCACGCCACCTTGAAAGCTCCATTTCGCCTTGCGGCAGGACGAACCGAAGCCGAGTTGATCAGCAAATTCGTTGAATTCTCGCGCACCATCGCCATGGCTGCGACAATCGAACCTGCGATCTGTCTGTTACATCATTTCGTGGCGATAACGCCGGCAAACGTTTGTCCCGGACTGAGCCGGCTTGCAGCATCATGCGTGAAGCACTTCGATGATTTCCGGGCGCCCCTGACGAGCGCCGACCGCAGCCGGCGCTTGCAGGCTCATCTCACGACCCGGCAAATCGGGCACGTCGGGCGCTGGGGATACCCGTATGTCTTCGATGATTTCCATTTCCACATGACGCTCACCGGTGCGCTCGTGGCCGGTCGCCAGCAGGCTATGCTGGCCTATCTTCAGCGCGGTTTGGCATGCAGTCATGGCGACTGTCCGATTTCGATCGATCGGCTTGCGTT
>JASHYD010000929.1 GCA_030043175.1 Xanthobacteraceae bacterium
CATGGATCTTGTCGTCGACGAGATGGTGCAGCTTGAGCATGTAGATGTAGCCGACCGTCACCTGACGATCGAACGGTTCGCCGGTGCGACCATCATAAAGCTTCATCTGGCCCGAATGATCGAGGCCGGCGAGGTCGAGCATGTGCTCGATATCGGTTTCCTTGGCGCCGTCGAAGACCGGGGTCGCGATCGGCACACCGTGCTTGAGGTTGGCGCCGAGTTCGATCAAACCCTCTTCGTCCAGGGTTTTAATGGTCTCTTCATCGCCATAGACCTTCTTCAGGGTGTCGCGCAGCGGCTTGAGATCCCGGCGGTGATAGTAGGCGTCGACCGCCTGCCCGATGCGGTGGCCGAGACCGGCACATGCCCAGCCCAGGTGGGTCTCAAGGATCTGGCCCACATTCATGCGGCTCGGCACGCCGAGCGGATTGAGCACGATGTCGACCGGCGTCCCGTCGGCAAGGAAGGGCATATCCTCGGCCGGCACGATCTTGGAGACCACGCCCTTGTTGCCGTGACGGCCCGCCATCTTGTCGCCCGGCTGAATCTTGCGTTTTACCGCAACGAAGACCTTGACCATCTTCATCACGCCGGGCGGCAACTCGTCGCCGCGCTGGAGCTTCTCGACCTTATCGAGAAAGCGTTGCTCCAAACCCTTCTTCGACTCGTCGTACTGCTTGCGAATGGCCTCGATTTCGGCCATCAGCTTGTCGTTCGGGGAAGCAAACATCCACCATTGAGAGCGCGGAAACTCTTCCAGCACGGCACGCGTGATCTTGGAATCCTTCTTAAAGCCCTTCGGACCCGCAATCCCCTGCCGGCCTTCCAGCATCTCGGCAAGCCGACCGTAGACGTTGCGGTCGAGGATGGCCTGCTCGTCGTCACGGTCCTTGGCCAGCCGCTCAATCTCCTCGCGTTCGATGGCAAGGGCGCGCTCATCCTTGTCGACGCCATGGCGGTTGAAAACCCGCACCTCGACCACCGTGCCCTGGACGCCGGGCGGCACCCGCAGCGAGGTATCGCGAACGTCGGAGGCCTTTTCGCCGAAGATCGCGCGCAGCAGTTTCTCCTCAGGCGTCATCGGGCTTTCGCCCTTTGGCGTTATCTTGCCAACCAGGATGTCGCCCGCATGAACCTCGGCGCCGATATAGACGATGCCGGCTTCGTCGAGATTCTTCAGCGCCTCTTCGGAGACGTTGGGGATGTCGCGCGTGATTTCCTCGGGGCCGAGCTTGGTGTCGCGGGCCATCACCTCGAATTCCTCGATATGGATCGAGGTGAATACGTCGTCCTTGACGATCCGCTCGGAGAGCAGGATCGAATCCTCAAAATTGTAGCCGTTCCACGGCATGAAGGCGACGAGGACGTTGCGGCCAAGCGCAAGCTCTCCGAGATCAGTGGAGGGGCCGTCCGCGATGATATCCCCCTTCCTCACCGCATCGCCCACCTTGACCAGCGGGCGCTGGTTGATGCAGGTGTTCTGGTTAGAGCGCTGGAACTTCATCAGCCGGTAGATGTCGACGCCCGACCTGGTGGGGTCGAGATCCTCGGTCGCGCGCACCACGATGCGGGTGGCGTCGACCTGATCGACAATACCAGTGCGCCGCGCCGCGATGGCGGCGCCGGAATCGCGAGCGACCACGCCTTCCATGCCAGTCCCCACAAACGGCGCCTCGGCGCGCACCAGGGGGACCGCCTGCCGCTGCATGTTGGAGCCCATCAACGCGCGGTTGGCGTCGTCGTTCTCCAGAAACGGGATCAGCGCTGCCGCCACCGACACAAGCTGCTTGGGCGAAACGTCCATGTAGTCGACCCGGTCGGTCGCCACCATCTGCACGTTGCCGGCATGCCGGCAGACGACGAGATCCTCAGTGAAGCGCTGCCTGGAGTCGAGCGGCACGTTGGCCTGGGCCACGTAGTAGCGGCCTTCCTCCATCGCCGAGAGATAGACCACCTCGTCCGTCACGCGGCCATCCCTGACCTTGCGATAAGGCGTCTCGACGAAGCCGTATTTATTGACCCGCGCATAGGTCGCGAGCGAGTTGATCAGACCGATGTTGGGACCTTCGGGGGTCTCGATCGGGCAGATGCGGCCGTAATGGGTCGGATGCACGTCGCGCACCTCGAAGCCGGCGCGCTCACGGGTGAGCCCCCCGGGTCCGAGCGCCGACAGCCGCCGCTTGTGGGTAATCTCGGATAGCGGGTTGGTCTGGTCCATGAACTGGGAAAGCTGCGAGGAGCCGAAGAACTCGCGCACCGCCGCCGCTGCCGGCTTGGCGTTGATGAGGTCCTGCGGCATCACGGTGTCGATATCGACTGAGCTCATGCGCTCCTTGATGGCGCGCTCCATGCGCAACAGGCCGATCCGGTACTGGTTTTCCATCAATTCGCCGACCGATCGCACCCGACGATTGCCAAGATGGTCGATATCATCGATCTCGCCTTTGCCGTCGCGCAGGTCGACCAAGGTGCGGATGACGCCGATGATGTCATCCTTGCGCAGCACACGGACCGTATCCTCTGTCTGCAAGTCAAGACGCATGTTCATCTTGACGCGGCCGACCGCGGAAAGATCATAGCGCTCCGGATCGAAGAACAGCGAGCGGAACATCGTCTCCGCGGTTTCCAGGGTCGGTGGTTCGCCTGGGCGCATGACGCGGTAGATGTCGAACAGCGCGTCCTCGCGCGTCATGTTCTTTTCGATATGGAGCGTATTGCGGATATAGGCGCCAACATTGACGTGGTCGATGTCGAGCACCGGGATTTCCCGGTAGCCCTCCTCGTGCAGCGTCTTGAGCATCTTCTCATTGATTTCGGCGCCGGCCTCCGCATAGATTTCGCCGGTCTTCATGTTGACGAGGTCTTCGGCGATGTAGTGCCCGATCAGCTCCTCGTCGGTAATGCGTAGCGCCCTGAGGCCCCTCTCGGCGAGCTGGCGCGCTTGACGCACCGTAATCTTCTTGCCGGCCTCGACGACGACCTTTCCGCTGTCCGCATCGACGAGATCGTTCACCGCCTTGTAGCCGCGCATGCGGTTGGCATCGAACGGAACCCGCCAGCCCTCCTTCGAGCGCTTGTAGACGACCTGCTTATAGAAAGTGTTGAGGATTTCCTCGCCATCCATGCCGAGCGCGAACATCAGCGACGTCACCGGGATCTTGCGGCGACGGTCGATGCGCGCATAGACGACGTCCTTGGCGTCGAACTCGATGTCGAGCCAGGAACCGCGATATGGAATAATGCGGGCCGCAAACAAGAGCTTGCCGGAGGAATGCGTCTTGCCCTTGTCGTGATCGAAGAACACGCCCGGCGAACGGTGCATCTGGGAGACGATCACCCGCTCGGTGCCGTTGACAATGAAGGTGCCGTTGTTGGTCATCAGCGGGATGTCGCCCATGTAGACATCCTGCTCCTTGATGTCCTTGACCGAGCGCGCACCTGTCTCTTCGTCGATATCGAACACGATGAGGCGCAGCGTCACCTTGAGCGGCGCCGCGTAGGTCATGCCGCGCTGGCGGCACTCATCGACATCATATTTCGGAGCCTCGAATTCATAGCGGACGAATTCGAGTTGGGCCGTGTTGGAGAAATCAGAGATCGGGAACACCGATCTAAATACCGCTTGCAAGCCCTCGTCTGGACGTCCGCCAGGCGGCTCTTTGACCAGAAGAAACTGATCGTAGGACGCCTTTTGAACCTCGATGAGGTTCGGCATCTCTGCGACTTCTTCGATTTTGCCAAAAAACTTGCGGACCCGTTTACGACCGGTGAACGTCTGTGCCATCTTGGCCTCTTTACTTCCTCCGCACGCTCTTGCGAGCGGCGGAGCCTTCCGGCGAACCTCGGCGGTCCCGCCCGGAACGAAAAACAACGCGGCGGAACGAATAATTTCCGCCCTCTCGGGACCGATCCCGCCAACGCAGACACACGAGCAGCAGGGACTCGGCTACTCTCAACCTCTTGTACGCCCACGCATGCAGTGATTAATCAAAACCATATATAGGGGTCCGTTCATCCATCGCCAAAAGCTCAACGGTTGCCCCCGATCGCCCCTCTTCGGCTTCCCTCTCCTCGCCATCCCGGGGCAGGGCGGGGAGGGGCCGCAAGCGCACGCACAGTCTGCACTCGCCCCCTTCCTTGCCTCCCCGGCTTGCGGGGGGAGCCAGGCAACGGGGGTTTTGCGCAACTTCCTCCCATGCGGGCTATG
The DNA here is from genome assembly GCA_030043175.1 of Xanthobacteraceae bacterium. The sequence continues at coordinate 4,208 of JASHYD010000929.1, forward strand.
GTAAAGGCGGAATTCGACGCAGGACTGTTACTTGAGTTCCACCTTGGCTCCTGCCTTTTCGAGTTGGGCCTTAATCTTTTCGGCCTCGTCCTTGGACACGCTTTCCTTAACACTCTTAGGCGCACCTTCGACGAGGTCCTTTGCTTCCTTGAGGCCCAATCCGGTAAGCGCCCGAACTTCCTTAATGACCTCGATCTTTTTCTCGCCAGCCGCTGCCAGCACGACTGTGAACTCGGTCTTTTCCTCGACCGGAGCGGCGGCAGCCGCAGCGCCTCCGGGGGCTGCAACCGCGACCGCGGCAGCCGCGGAAACCCCCCATTTCTCTTCCAAAAGCTTCGCCAGTTCAGCGGCTTCCAGCACCGTGAGGCTCGACAGTTGGTCTACCAGTTTCGACAAATCAGCCATTGTATTGCTACCCTTCAGGTTCGAACTTCAACGAGATTGGTAAGGCCGTCAGGCGGCTTCGCCCTTATCGGCAGCTTCGCCCTTGTCGGCATAGGCCTGAACCACCCTTGCCAACTTGGCGGCCGGGGCATTGACAAGCTGCGCAATCTTGGTGGCTGGTGCCTGAACGAGGCCGACCAGCCTGGCACGCAATTCGTCGAGGGACGGCAGCGCGGCAAGCGCCTTGATGCCGTCAGGGTTCAGGGCGGTCCTGCCCATTGCTCCGCCCAGGATAACGAACTTCTCGTTGGTCTTGGCGAAGTCAGAGGCGACCTTCGGCGCAGCCACCGGATCGCCCGAATAGGCGATCACGGCCGGCCCCTTAAGGAGGGGGGCGACCACGGCCACGTCGGTGCCGTCAAGAGCGATCTTGGCAAGACGGTTCTTGGCGACCTTCACCTTCGCGCCCGCCTGCTTCATCTGCATACGCAGCTTCTGCATTTCGGCAACCGTGAGGCCGGCATAGTGAGCTACAATGACGACGCTGCTGGCTTTAAAAACCCCATTCAGCTCCGCAACGAGCTCTTTTTTCGCCGCTCGATCCACTTTGGCTCTCTCCGGTTGGCGGCATTTGCCCTGCAGGGATTAGGTGCTCACCCCCACCGGGCTCACAGCCGCCCATTTACGACCTCCTGTACCGTCTCAGCTCACCTGCTACCCCTCGCGCAAAGGCAGAGGAAGTCGGGGCTGACCGTACAGCGCTCCTCATGCCTGCCCCCTTGATCCGACGCCATTGCAAGCGCCGCCAAGGTCTAAAGGTTCGAACCGTAGCGGGGTTGCCCCCGGAACCGATCGTCACCCGTCTGTGCAGGTACAAAGCCTAAGATTGCTTAAGCTCTTGAATTAAGCCCTCGCGCGGTGCTCGGACGCCTGCAGTCTTGGACAGGACGCCACCCGAAAGCGGGTGGCCGCATCGCGTTCATCGCGACAAACGGAAGCCTCTCTCGCTCCTTTTCAGATGGATCCGCGTGGATATCTGACAAGGACAAAGTTCCTGACCGCCGATCTCGCTAGAAAGCGCGCAAAAGCGCGCCGACACCTCATGCCCGGCGCGCCATCAGTAACCTATTTAGCCGCTCGGCACGCCGTTGCCAAGGGGTTTTTGTGTTTTTTATGGGGCTATTTTGCTGGCCTCCCGGCCCGCCTGCGCGGGCGCTGCCTAATGCACCGCACCGGCGCTGCTCGCCATCACGCTCGCCGGTTCGATCTTTACGCCGGGCCCCATGGTGGAGGAGATGGCGATCCGGTTGATGAACTGTCCCTTGGCGCCCTGTGGCTTGGCCTTCTGCACCGCGTCCGCGAAAGCCCTGATGTTTTCTGCGAGTTTGTCGGCCGGAAACGAAGCCTTGCCGACTCCGGCATGGACGATCCCGGCCTTCTCGACGCGAAATTCGACGGCGCCACCCTTGGAGGCCTTAACGGCGCCAGCGATGTCCATGGTCACGGTGCCAACCTTCGGATTCGGCATCATGCCGCGCGGGCCTAGCACCTTGCCCAGCCGCCCCACCAGCGGCATCAGGTCGGGTGTCGCAATGCAGCGGTCGAAATCGATGTTGCCGCCGCTGACGCGTTCGACCAGATCCTCAGCCCCAATCACGTCGGCACCCGCGACACGCGCCTCATCGGCCTTGGCGCCACGGGCGAACACTGCGACTCTCACGGTGCGGCCGGTGCCGTTTGGGAGCGACACGACGCCGCGAACCATCTGGTCGGCATGGCGGGGATCGACCCCGAGATTCATGGCGATCTCGACGGTTTCGTCGAATTTCGCATTGGCCCGGGCCTTGATCATCTGCACCGCCTCATCGAGGGGGTAGAGCTTGCCCCGGTCGATGCCCTCGCGGGTCTTCAAGACGCGTTTTCCGTGGCTCGACATCGCCGCTACTCCCTCACCTCAAGGCCCATCGAACGGGCGGACCCCTCAACCATCCGCATCGCTGACTCGATGGTATCGCAGTTGAGGTCCTTGAGCTTCTGCTCGGCGATTTCCTTGACCTGCGCCCTTGTGACGCTGCCCACCTTCTCCCGACCGGGCGCCTTGGCGCCCGCCTGGAGATTGGCCGCCTTTTTGAGAAAGAAGGAGACCGGCGGCGTCCTCATCTCGAAAGTGAAGGAGCGGTCAGCGTAGACGGTGATGACGACCGGGATCGGCGAGCCCTTCTCAAGCTTCTGTGTCTGAGCGTTGAAGGACTTGCAAAATTCCATGATGTTAAGGCCGCGCTGACCGAGCGCCGGGCCGATTGGCGGCTGCGGGGTTGCGGAACCCGCCGGCACCTGCAATTTCACGTAGCCGGTGATTTTCTTTGCCATGAACAACTCCCTGCGGCACCCCCTCCCTTCCCGGCCGGCGAGCCGGGAAGGGAGGGGGCGCCGAGCTCGTGGTGCGGCTCAAACGAACGGTTGGCAACCGCCCGCCGCCTTCCACAACAACATTCCTTCCACACCAACATTACGGCCGGACGCTTTTTCCGGACCCTTTCCCCGGCCTCGCTGCGCGCAACGCAGGGGAAATGCCGTCCTTAACCGCAATTGCGCCTGATGCAAGCCCTTTTTGCGGCTCGCGCAAGCGAACTTGAAGAATCGACCGGGCGGCCTCTCGTGGTCGCCCCCGGTGTCACCCGCTGCGCTGGACAATCGGGGCGACCGGCAGCTGACCTCATCCACTGCCTCGATCCACTGCCTCGCGCGCCGCGTTAGCTTTTCTCGACCTGGCCGAATTCCAGCTCGACCGGCGTGGCGCGGCCAAAAATCGATACCGCGACCTTGAGCCGGGAGCGCGCCTCATCGACCTCCTCAACAACGCCATTGAAGGACGCGAAGGGACCATCCGAGACACGGACCTGCTCACCTACCTCGAAGGAAACCGACGGCTTCGGCCGCTCAATGCCCTCCTGCACCTGGTGCAGGATGCGCTCTGCCTCCACGTCCGAGATCGGCGTCGGCTTGTTGTCTGCCCCCAGGAAGCCCGTGACTTTCGGCGTGTTCTTGATGAGATGGAAAGCCTCGTCGGTGAGGTCCATTTTCGCCAACACATAGCCGGGAAAGAACTTGCGCTCGGCGTCGACTTTGCGACCGCGGCGCACCTCGACGACCTTTTCCTTCGGCACCATAACTTCTTCGAACAAATCCGACAGACCGCGTTGCTTGGCCTGCTCACGGATCGATTCGGCAACTTTGTTTTCAAAGTTTGAATAGGCGTGGATGATGTACCAGCGCTTGCCCATGGCCGTCGTTCCCACGGTTTTCAACTGACGATGCCCAGCAAAAACGTCGCGACTGGGCGAATCACTGATTGAATAACACTCGCAACGCCCGCCGCCGCGAACACGCCTGCTGCCGGCAGCGTTGCATTCAACGCCCGATACCGAGCACGAGCGTCACCAGCATGCGGATTATTTGATCCGACATCAGGAAGAACAGTCCGGCGGCAGCCGCAAACACGAACACCATAATGGTCGTGATGGTGGTCTCGCGCCGGCTCGGCCAGGTGACCTTGGCGACCTCCTGGCGCACTTCCTGCAAAAATTTGAAAGGGCTGATTTTTGCCATCACTCGATTCCAATCGTACCGACTGCCAGTTCCCTTCCTGTTGCGCCTGCTTGCACCTCAACCGCCACGCGCCGAGTTGCCGCGAGACCATCAGGCAAGCCGCACACCCCCGCTCTGCCAATCCTTGACGGATGAGACCGCTCGCCGGCCCGTTTGTGGGGATAGGAACGCCGCGGAAGTCCGAAACCGGGCCGCAGGCGATATTCCTACCTAGTGCCTGCCGCCGGCAAAATCAAGTCGCCAGCCGAACGCCGTCGAGGCGACCTTATGGCCGCAGACCTGGCGCACCGCTTCAGCCGGCCACCGGGGCGATCTCATTGGTCGCCGTGACCGCGGTGGGATCGGCTCGGGCGAGCGGCCAGCCGATGACGCCCGGGCTCATCCAGCGGGTTGATGCGGCGGGCTCCCCGCGCTTGCCGGATGACGACAACGATGCCACAACGCGGCGCCAATCGGAGAACGCCCACCATGCGTACCGTCGCCATCGAAGAGCATTTTACGGCTCCGGCGCTGACCAGCCGTATCGATCCCTCCGCAATCAGCCGCCGCGGATTCCGTAAGAGAACGCCGCCACCGACCGGCCCCAATCCCCTTGAGCTCCTTCCCGAGATCGGCGAGCGGCGGTTGCAGTCGATGGATGAGGCGGGCATCACGGTGCAGGTCCTCTCAAGCACCGGCCCCGGCCCCGATCTCGTTCCCGGTTCCGACGGCGTCGCAATGAGCCGCGAGATCAACGATTACCTCGCAGCAACCGTCGCCCGCCGTCCCGATCGTTTCGCGGGTTTCGCGACCCTGCCGATGCAGGAGCCGGACGCAGCCGCCAACGAGCTGACGCGCGCCATAAAGGAGCTTCGTTTTCTTGGCGCGCTCATCAACGGCACGACCAACGGCCGCTTCCTCGACCATCCGAGCTATGACGGCCTGTTGGCTACAGCTGTCGAGCTCGACGTGCCCATCTACGTCCATCCGCACCTGCCGCCAGAGCCCGTGCGGCAGGCCTATTTCTCCGAGCTGCCGGCGGGTCCGGCGCGCGTGCTCGAGACTGCCGGCTGGGGCTGGCACTCGGAGACCGCAATCCATCTGCTGCGCATGGTGATTGCCGGAACGCTCGACCGCCATCCGCGGCTCAAGCTGATCGTCGGGCATATGGGCGAAATGCTGCCGATGATGCTGGCGCGCATCGACGACGTGTTTGCCCTCGATATCGACCACTTGAAACGGCCGGTGAGTCGCGCCATCCTCGATCAGGTGTGGATCACCACGAGCGGCATTTTCACCGAATCGCCGTTTCTGGCTGCGCTTGAGACCTTCGGCATCGACCGGATCATGTTCTCGGTCGACTATCCCTATGCCCCAAACCCAAAGGGGCGCGCCTTCCTGGATCGCCTCTCTCTGGCGCCGGCCGACATGGCAAAGCTTGCCCACGCAAATGCGGATACGTTGCTCAAGCTCAAGGCCTGACCGCGCGCTCTTGGTCGGCTGGGCAAGGCGAAGCCTACCATTGCCTGCCTACGCGTGAGTCGGATCGGCTGAAGTGCGAGCCAGCAAGGGTGCCGATTCTCCGAGCTCAGCTTCCCACGCAGCCTCCTCCTGAGCCAATGCGACCCATCTCCGCGCGATGCGCACGAAATCTCCCCGGTATTGCGCCGGGACGTGCTCCGCCATGTCCAGGCACTTAGCCGCACGATCGAGGCAGAAGTTGCTTTCTGATTTCATGTCCAACCTTCGGGTGCCTGTGGCGTCAGCTCGATCCGTATCGCGGATTGGACGACACCGGCACATCGCAGCTCAAGGTTCAATGAGGCATGCCGGCCGATCGGCGCGGCCTAGCGTGGGCAGACGCAAAGACACTTGCTTGACCCTTCCTTTGAACACGGAATTCTCGGCGGAATTGCGTAGCGGATTCGCCCAAGCTCGGCCGCAATCGGCCGCCGCGGAACCGAGCGGAGTTGCGCGTGCCCCGCATACGGCAGAAGGTCAACTGCCCCCTGGGGGTGAGGCTTTCTGCGTCGTGGGTTCTGCGTTGCGTGGTCCTTGCATTGTGGCGACGCAAAGGCCTTTAATCACGGCGGGGCGCCACCCCGCCCGGCAAGCGAGGTCGATGGAGACGCTCCTGCTCGGGCTTATCGCGGGGGAGCGCCTGAACCGCGCTTTGCAAAGCTTGGCAATGCTTCGACGGGAGGACTTATTGATGCTCACAAAAGCCGGATTGGCAGCGGCCACCATCGCGCTTGCTCTCCTGCCCTGCGCTTCAAATGCCCAGGTGCAGATGCAACGCGACATTACATGGAAATTAGGCCTCGCCATCGCGGAGGGCGCCATCGAGGAATGTGCAAAGACAAATGTCCCCATCTCCGTTGCGGTGGTTGACCGCGCCGGCCGCGTGCGCATCTTTATTGCATCCGACAACCCCTCCCCGCATAACTTCGAGCTGGCGCGGCGTAAGGCGTATACGGCCCGCACGTTCCGCCGTCCGTCGCTCGAATGGGCACAGCGCACGAAGGATGGAGCGGATTTGGCTGCGCAGCGGCAGCTCGCCGACGTGATCGCGCTGGGCGGCGGCGTTCCGATCAACGTCGGCGACGACACCATCGGAGCGGTAGGCGTCAGCGGCTCAAGCCAGACCGGCGACGAGGCCTGCGCCAAGGCGGGCGTTGCCAAAGTTGCCGACCAGCTCAAGCCGAATTGACCGCTACACAAGCCTGCAGGGCGGGTTCCCTGTAACCCGCCCGCTTAAGGTGCTTGAACGTCTTTCGATAAAACCGGTTTATCCGCTCGCAAGGAGGCGCGACGGCGTTCGCTGGCTTGCCGCGCCCGTGCGGCGACCGGGATTGTGATGCGCGAAGCCGACAATGCGCTACTGCTTGCGATCTCGCAAAGCCGGATAAAATTGGACCCAAACATTGTCGATGCTGGCATGGCGCTGATGACAATTTGCACAGGCTTCATCGGGAAATGCGGCCGCCGACGCAACCAGTTTGGAGCGGTCTGACGGGTCGGTGAAGTTGTAATAGGCCCACGGCATCGTGTTGCCGCCCGGGCGGGACGCATTCTTCACGGCGACCTCAAGGCCGACCCTGCGGCCGTTGAAGACGCCGCTTGCCAACACGCCCTTCGGCTCCTTCTCGGCAGCTTCGAAAACCTGCATCACCAGGACCGTCAGGTCGGGAAACCGCCCGTTGGCCAAGAAATAATCGTAGGCGGCCCTGGTGATGGACACGTTGTGAAATTGCTGCCTCCCGGGACGCGGAGGCGGCGCAGAAGCCGCCGCCGCGGCATCGGGGGTGTAGGACAATCCGAGATTGGAGCCAACGAAGACCCAGGTTTCGAACCCGTCCGGCATCAGCAGGTCGCCGCTCGGCGTATATCGCGGCTCGCCAGCGGGCGGGACCTGCGCCTGGGGCGACGAAGCTGCAAGCGTCAAGCAAAGCGCTGCTGCACCGGCGACAATGCACCGGCGGCAGCTGCCGAGAACGTTAACCATGTGTCACCTCCGCGTGTGTGTCGCGCGCATGCCAATGCCGGCGCGCCCAAGCTCGCCGCCTACTTCTTCGGCGGCAGCGGCATCGGGCCCAGCAAATATCCGGGCGGATCATTGGGCAGAATGAACTGGGTCTGGCCGTTGATGATCGGACTATGCTGGGTCTCGGTGCAAACTGCGTCGCTAACGAAGGTATCGGGCGGAAGGCGGCGATAGTGGCGGTTGACGTGCCAGGGCGCCGTAAATGCGACCTCATCCTCAATGGTCATGTCGTTTTCGAAGGTGTCCTTGTCGAGGAGGCGCATGCGCTCAATCAAGCGCACCTTATTGCTGTGGGGCGCGCCGGTGCGATCATAAGGCGTATCCTCGCGCATGCTCACGGTATCGACCACCAGCGTATCGCCCTCCCAATGTCCGATCGAGTGGCCGGTCCAGGAATCGAAGCGTTCTTCGGGTGGCAGATGATCGCGGCCATCAGTATAGATGCGGCGCAGCTGCGGCCCGTATTCCCAGATGATGTAGGTTATTTCCGGCGTTACGACGAGCTCGAGCGGCCCGGGAATCCCGCCCATCAGGCGCGGCATGCCATGGGGCAGGCAGTTCGTGATCGGGTCGGCGAAGTAGCCGGCCAGCGTGTGATCGAGCTTGGCACGGTAGATCGTCTCCCATTCGGTGTTGTAGGGGGGATGCTCGCGGTCGCCCGGCTGCTGCGCGTTGTTACCCTTGGGATCTGCGGTGCCTGGGTCGAAGATCAATCCGCCCACGGGGTTCCACAGGCCCGACCAGTTCGGCAAAGCCGCCATCACCTTGGCCCGCTCGGACTGCGACAAGCCGAACGCAGTAACGCCTTTGTGCTGAGAGAGGGCGGGCGAACTCACGCACGTCAGCACGGCCGCCCAAAACGGCAGCGCAGCCGCCAGGCTGCGGCGCCGCCGGCGGCGCATCATGTGTCCGTGGGTCGCCGTCGCGATCATAGAATCCTCCCCGATCTTTGGTTGGCAAAACGCCGTGGTCACGCCCCGCAGCCGTCCGCAATATTGATGTCAGCTATCATCGGCCGGACACAAGGGGAGGGCAAACGTGCATCCTTTCGCGCCGTGCCGACCGAGCGCAAAAACCGCGCTCCCTCGTCACGTCAGTTCGCAGGCGCCGCCGGGACCGGCCGTGAATTGAGCACGGTGCCGTTGCGATTTGGTCACCGTAACCCGGGCGCCGGCGGCACGACCGTCGCGCAACGGACGGGTCAGCACCGTGACGTGGCCGCCGCGCCGCAGCGCATCTGACCCCCGCACGCATCAGGGCGCTCGGGCCTTCGGCCTCGATGCCCCACACGGTGTCGCTCCGCTTGTCGTCACGCACCACGACATAAAGCCAGGAGTGCGGACCGGTATATTCGAATTCGTTCACGGTGCCTTCGAGGGTGACCATCTTTTCCGGTTCGAACACGGCGCCCAGACGGTAAGAGCATACCTGCGCCGCGCCGAGCGCCAGGCTGACGACACCGGTGGCAACGCGAATTGCTCTTTCATCAAACTCCGCTGGGTACGACGACCGCGCTTTCCGGTTGCGGCAGGCTTGGGCGCCGTCCCGCTTTCGCAAACGCAGGCGCCCGCCTATTCAATCACAGTCCGCAAGCCGTTTCCATGATGAAACACAGCCGATGTCCGCGGGCGCAAGCCGCGGCGATGATGCGTGCTGGTAGACGGGGTGCTGGTAAAAATGGCGCCGGCGACTTCGTAACCGCCCTTCGGCAAGTTCCCGGGCGGCAACACGCCGGCACCACACCCGCCTTTGCCGCCTGACAGGCGATTCCACGCGATCAAAACGCGACCGTTCACTGCTGCGGTTGCGAGCGTAGGGTTGTTAATTCGTCCATGAGTTGCTATTTGCTGCGGGCCCGCTACGGCCGCCCAGCACGCTGCGAGTACCATTCGACGTCTCGCGCAGAGGAACCGTTGCGGCCGCCCCGGGTTGCAGTTCACAGCGATCTTCGCGCTCAACTTTTTGGTGGAGTCCTCCATGACCGCATGGCTATGGCGCTCACGCGTCGCGTTGATTGCCGTTCTTTGCCTCACCCTATCCGCCTGCGGCGGTTACAACATCATTCCGACCCAGGAAGAGCAGGCAAAGGCGAAGTGGGCGGATGTTCAGAACAACTACCAGCGCCGTGCTGACCTCATCCCCAATCTCGTCGCCACCGTACAAGGTTACGCAAAGCAGGAAAGGGATGTGCTGACCGCCGTGACCGACGCCCGCGCCAGGGCCACACAGATCAAGGTCGATGCCTCCCAGCTGACCGATCCGGAAAAACTCAAGCAGTTTCAGGATGCGCAAGCGCAGCTCACCGGCGCGTTGGGCCGGCTCCTCGCCGTCAGCGAGAACTATCCCGATCTCAAGTCCAACCAGAACTTCCTGGCGCTGCAGTCGCAGCTCGAGGGCACGGAGAACCGCATAGCCGTGGCGCGGCGCGACTACATCGAGGCGGTACGGACCTATAACACGACGCTCAGGACGTTCCCGGGTCTGCTGTGGGCTGCGACCCTCTTCCGAAACAACAAGCCGATGGTGGAGTTCTCGGCCGCCGAGAATGCGCAGACACCGCCGCAAGTGAAATTCTAAAGGCGCCCGCGCAATTGCCTTCGAAGACGCCGACATGACCGCGGGCCGCTTCTCTTCCTTGTTGGCGCGAAGATCTGCTGGCCCGCTTATCGTGATCGCGGCGCTCGTGTGGGCGGGCCTGGCGATCTGCGCCATCACCTTTCCGCCACTCACCGGTCGCGTCATCGATGAGGCCAATGTCCTCTCTGCGGGTGCGCGCGAGGCCCTTTCTTCGAAGCTCGGCG
>JASHYD010000930.1 GCA_030043175.1 Xanthobacteraceae bacterium
CGCAGTTGAAAGTGCTTCTGTGTTCCCCCCGCGGCTTTTGCGCCGGCGTGGTGCGCGCGATCGACACGGTTGAGCGGGCACTGGCCATCTATGGCAAACCGGTCTACGTGCGTCACGAGATCGTTCATAACCGCTACGTCGTCGAAAGCCTGCGTCAAAAGGGGGCCGTGTTCGTCGAAGAACTGGACGAGATCCCCGATTGCGAAGTGCCGGTGATCTTCTCGGCCCATGGCGTGCCGAAATCGGTGCTCCGCGACGCCGGCCGCCGCAAGCTGCTGGCCATCGACGCGACCTGTCCGCTCGTCACCAAGGTGCATCGGGAGGCCGAGATTCATTTCAGGCGCGGGCGTGAGGTCGTGCTGATCGGGCACCAGGGTCATCCGGAAGTTACCGGAACCATGGGGCAGCTTCCGCCGGAGGCCGTCCGCCTGGTGCAGACCGCCGAGGAGGCCGCGACGTTCAAGCCGAAAAATCCCGACGCCCTTGCCTATGTGACGCAGACCACGCTTTCGGTAGATGACACCGCCGAAATCGTCGCGACGCTGCAGCGGCGGTTTCCTAACATCGCCGGTCCTCACAAGGAGGACATCTGCTACGCCACCACCAATCGCCAGGAGGCAGTCAAGCGCGTCGCCCCGGTGGTCGACGCCCTCATCGTGGTCGGCTCGCCTAATTCCTCAAACTCCCAGCGGCTCAAGGAGGTCGCGCTGCGTAATGGTTGTCCCTACGCCGCGTTGCTGCAGCGGGCTGAGGATATCGACTGGAATAAGTTCGGGGCGATCCGGCGGCTGGGATTGACCGCGGGCGCATCCGCACCAGAAGTGCTGATCGAGGAAATTATCGACGCGTTCGCGGTGCACTATGACGTCGCCGTGGAGACCGTGTCGGCCGTTGAAGAATCGGGAATCTTTTTTCCGTTGCCGCGGCAGGTGCGTAGCGGTGAAACTGCACAGTAACGCTCCCGTCGACTTCTCCTGCCTCCCCTGGGAATGCCGCCTTCTCGCCCACCTTGCCCTGCCGCTTGCGGGGGAGGGTAAGGTTTGCCAAAACCGGGCCGCACGCCCGAACTGCCGAAACAGGGTCGAAGGGCGCACCAAAAAGATAACGCTTGGGACCCGCTCATGGCCGTCTACACCGATGTCAGCGACGAGGAACTGCAGCGCTTCCTCGCCGACTACGATATCGGCGCCCTGCTCGCCTACAAGGGAATTGCCGAAGGGGTTGAGAATTCAAACTTTCTGCTGCACACCACGGGCGGCTTTTTCATTCTCACCCTCTATGAGAAACGCGTTGCCGCCGGTGATCTGCCGTTTTTTCTAAATCTCATCGAGCATCTGGCAGCGCGTGGCCTCACCTGTCCGCAGCCGATCCGCTGCCGCGCCGGCCAAGCGTTGGGCCACCTCGTCAATCGTCCGGCCGCCATTTTCACCTTTCTTGACGGCATGTGGATCAGGCGGCCGAACGTTAAGCACTGCGGTGCGGTTGGCGACGCGCTGGCCCAGCTGCATCTCGCCGGCGCCGATTTCGGCATGACGCGGCGAAATGCGCTCTCGCTTGAGGGATGGCGGGCGCTACACAACGCGGCTGGCGGGCGCGCCGATACGCTGAAGAAAGGGCTCAGCGAGGCGGTGGCAAGCGAACTTGCATTCCTGGGACGAGAGTGGCCGCGGGATCTTCCGCGGGGCATCATCCATGCCGACCTATTCCCCGACAACGTGTTTTTTCTGGGCGACCATCTGTCCGGCGTGATCGATTTTTATTTCGCCTGCACGGACGCCCTCGCCTACGACGTGGCGATCTGCCTTAACGCGTGGTGCTTTGAGTCCGATCATTCCTACAACATCACCAAAGGACGCGCGCTGCTCAAGGGCTACATGCGCACGCGCGAACTGACAGCGCGCGAGATTTCTGTGCTGCCTGTTCTGTGCCGAGGCGCCGCAATGCGCTTCCTGTTGACGAGGCTCGTCGATTGGCTGGAAGTTCCGCCGGGCGCGCTGGTCAGGCCGAAGGATCCGCTCGAATATTATCGCAAGCTGCGATTTCATCAGTCCGACGTGAGCGCACGGGATTACGGCATTGACTGACGTGCGGACAAATGACCGCGTGACTATTCATACAGACGGCGCCTGCTCGGGCAATCCCGGGCCGGGCGGCTGGGGCGCCATTTTGCAATGGGGTGGCCACATCCGGGAGCTCAAGGGCGGCGAGCCACATACGACCAATAATCGCATGGAGCTGATGGCCGCCATCATGGCGCTTGAGGCGCTCAAGCGGCCCTGCGTGGTCGATCTGCACACCGACAGCGAATATTTACGCCAGGGAATCACCGGCTGGATCGGCGGCTGGAAACGCAACGGCTGGCGGACCGCCGCAAGGAAGCCGGTCCGCAATGTGGATCTGTGGCAGCGACTCGATGCTGCCGCCAACCGCAACACGGTGCGCTGGCATTGGGTGCGCGGTCATGCCGGTCACAATCTCAACGAACGCGCCGATGAACTCGCCCGCGAGGCGATTGCCGAGATCAGAGCCGCCGCGCATGGCAAAGGCTGATTGTCTCGGCCTCAAGGCGCGACGGGTCGCCCACTGCATTTGTTAGTTAAATTTGTTTTGGCCACCAATCCGCTGGTGCACCATCATAACTGCTTGCTCGTGCCCCTGAGTGTAATTGTGTGTCAGCAGACGTGCTGAAATAACGTCCGGTCGGTTCAGGTGGAAACGGACGAGGCCCTCCGTCCTTGCCGATCTCTCCTGCAAGGCGATACGGCGCCAAGCGTCAGCGCAGGCGAAAGCCCATTGCAAAGCTCGATCAGTCGCGTCAGTCAATCTGAGTCAATCGGGTCGATTCCCCCGACGCGCTTTTCAACAAGGACCCGCGGTACACGTTCTTTGCTGCGAGTTATCCGATTTAACTCGCGCGCGTCGCTGCGATGACCCATTGGCGCGACAGACAGTTTTTTTTAGAGCCCGAGCCCCGGTAGGGGAACTGGCGAGCCGCTAGCGGCCGCGTTTTCCCCCCGGCGACGTGCGCAGGAAGGTGAGTTCAGCTACGCACGTTCGAATTCAAGGCCGGTCAGCAGCCATTATAACTGCCTGAGTAATGTCTCGGCGCTCGATGCTTCCGCCTTGCCGGGCGCCTCCTCGATGTTGAGCCGCTTCACCACGCCGTCTTCAACCAGCATGGAATAACGTTTCGAGCGTAGCCCCAAGCCGCCTGCCGAGCCGTCCATGGTGAGGTCGAGCGCCGTGGCAAAATCGCCGTTGCCGTCGGCGAGGAACTCGATCTTTTCTTCGGCGCCGGATGCTTTTTTCCATTCGGTCATGACAAAGACGTCGTTGACCGCCGTCACCGCGATCGTATCCACGCCCTTGGCCCTGATGGCGTCGTTGTGTTGCAAAAAGCCAGGCAGATGATTGCGATGGCAGGTTGGCGTGAAGGCGCCCGGCACCGCGAAGAGAACCACTTTTTTGCCCTTGAACACCTCGTCGGTGGACTTCCAGCCGGGGCCTTCGGCCGTCATCACACGAAACTTTCCCTCAGGCATATGATCGCCCACCTTGATGGCCATAGCTTTAGTCCTCGTTTCTTCGGGGGTTGCAAGACGACGCCGTCCGCGGACGCTGACGGCGGCCCCCCTCCCTACGCTCGCCCCGCATGCAGCGGCGCACTGGCCCGCGGCGCTTTACGTCTCCCTAAAGGGCGCCTACGCCCGTCCGGCTTGTCATCGGGCCCGCCAAAGGCGGCACCCGATGGGCGGGCGAGCAAGGCCTCAAATTTGCGCGCTCGTCGCGCAAATCTGCGGAGGGCCCCGAGTCCGAGCCTGTGAAGACCCCCTTCACCTCGACCTTCCCCCCGTGAGGGAGGAGGGAGCAAGCGTCCGCGCACCACATGCGATTTTTCCTGCCCGCGTGCCGGGGAGGGGTAGCGAGGGCGCGCCGGACGAGCTTATAGCACCTTCCGGTAAGGCAGATTCGGTTTGTTGGAGAAAAAAATGCGCCCCGGTCGCCCTATTTCGGAACGGCCATTACGTCGACCGCGTTTTTAGCCGACACCAGGGTGAAACGCAGGCGTGCTCCAACCGCATCGACGCCGGGCGGCGCCCCGTCGAGGTCGAAGGCAAACCACCGCCGGCCGGGGGCGGCGCCGGGAATCGGCTCGGGCAGCGGCAATGCCCAGTCCGCAGTCGGCCCCTCGACAAATAGGTCGAGCGGCGTCGTCGCCGGTGCTGCGATTTCGACCACAACCCGCGGGTGGGGCTGTCCGGGCTCAAGGCGCACGGCTGCAATACCGAACGACGCGGTCTCGCCGACGCGAGCCGCCTTCGGTGCCTCGAGTTCCGCCGCTGCTAGTCGCGAATCGTGTGGTGATGGCTTGGTCGACAACTCGAGGGTTGCCTCTCCCTTCGCAGGGACGCAAAGCTTTTCACAGATCGCATAGTCGAGGGTCAATCTGAGGGTGGCCGGCCGGTTCGGATTTTTAGCGACGACGTGAGCCGGGAACATCACATCGCCCTTGTAGCCGATCGAGCTGCCGCCCTCGTCAGTGAAACGATGCGGCGCCGGCCACAGGATGGACACGGACTTCACGTTTTCGGATTTTGAGAAGTCGAATGCCGGCGGCACGCCGCTGTCACCGGGATACCGCCAATAGGTCTTCCATCCGTCCGCCAGCCGGATTTCGACGCCGGCCCGTAGCACCCCGTCCGCGCCGATCGAGCTGCCGGTGACCAGCCGCACGGCCGAACGTGCATCGCCGTTCCACGAGGAGGCATCCGCGGCGACCGCCGCCAAATTCGGGACCAATGCGAGCGCCACTGCGAACGTCGCCGTCGAGACACATTGTCGCAATGTCAACGTGATCATGAATGACCGTCTAGCTGACATGGGGTCCAATGACCATTGAATTCCTCGTGACCGAACGACGGTCTCGCATTGCCGTTCTATCGATATGAGGTTACGTTTTCAGTTATGAAGGCACCAGGTCCCGCCATGAAGGCAGCAAGGAAGAGTATCAGGGCCCATTCCCCCACCGGGCCTTCGCGGCGTGGATATCTGGATGGCCAGATGTTGATCGCGATGCCGAGCATGCGGGACGAACGATTTGCCCGCACCCTCATATATATTTGTGCACACTCGGCGGAAGGAGCCATGGGCATTGTCGTCAACCAGCCTGCAAACAACATCAAATTTCCGGACTTGCTGGTGCAGCTAGACGTGATCTCTGACCACGATGTCATCCAACTACCGCTGAGCGCCGGTTCTGTGCAGGTGCTCAAAGGCGGACCTGTAGAGCCCGGCCGCGGCTTCGTGCTGCATTCAAGCGACTACTTCGTCGAAAATTCGACCTTGCCGATCGACGACGGCATTTGCCTCACCGCCACGCTTGACGTCCTCAAGGCCATCGCCAAAGGCGATGGTCCGGGCAACGCCTTGCTGGCGCTTGGCTATGCGGGATGGGCGCCTGGCCAGCTCGAGACCGAGATTCAGGACAATGGATGGCTGCATTGCAGTGCCGATACCGACCTCATCTTCGGCTCCGACATCAGTGCCAAATACGACCGGGCCCTGAGAAAGCTCGGCATTCACGCCGGCATGCTATCGAGCGAAGCCGGACACGCGTAATTCAGCCTGAGGTCAGACATCAGACTTAAGCGCGGTGATTTGATTGTGACTCCTGATCACCTCCAGCCGCTTGCCGAGAATCAAATCCTGCGCCTGTGCGGCCGGCATCGGACGCCCGAAGGCAAGGCCCTGAGCGAACTCGCAGCCGAGATGATGGAGCGCAACCGCGTCGGCTTCATTCTCGGCTCCTTCGGCCACGACCTCCATACCGAGATCATGCGCTAAACCGACGATCGAGCGCAGGACGATCGGCCGAGCTCCCTTGGCGTTGGCGCGCACAAATGATCTGTCGATCTTGATCGTGTCGAATGGGAAGCGCGGCAGATACACCAGAGAGGAATGCCCGGTGCCGAAATCGTTGAGTGCAAGGCCGGCCCCGACATCTCGCAGCCGCTTGAGGACTTGAGCCGCCTGCTCGGGATTTGCCATCACGGCGGATTCGCGCAGCTCAAGCTTAAGTGTGCCGCGCGCCAAGCCACTGCGTCCGAACACGCCGCGCAGACCATCGACGACGTCGTAGGTGAGCAGTTGCCGCGATGAGACGTTGACGCTCGCGAACAATGGCGCGCGACTGCGCGCCGCGCGCTGCCAGATCGTGAGCTGGCGCGCGGTGCGCTCGACCGCGAACGACCCGATTTCCGCGATCAGGCCGATTTCCTCCGCCATGGCAATGAATTCGAACGGAGAAAGGCGGCCCATTTTTGGATGGTCCCACCACGCCAGCGCCTCGAAGCCGGCAACCGTGCGATTTTCAAGCCGCACGATCGGCCGGTACAGCATCACAATTTCCTCGCGACCAAGGGCGCGGCGCAGCTCAGATTCGAGGTTCATTCGCTCGGGCTTGCGCGAGCGGATGGCGGGCTTGAATACTTCGCTGCGGTCGCCCCGGGCGCGTTTGGCCGCATACATTGCAAGCTCGGCATTCTTGATGAGCTCATCGGCGGCCGCGGCCTGCGCGTCCAAGAGGGCGATGCCGAGGGAGGCGGTAAGGGAAATCTCGCGTTCATTGAAGGTGATGGGCATCCGGACCGCCTTGCAGCAGGCTTCCGCGAAGGCGATGATGCGATTGGCATCCTTCTCTGACACCAGGATGAAACCGAACTGATCGCCGGACAATCGGGCAAGGGTGTCCTGTGGCTTGAGCAGGCGGCCAAGCCGGCGCGCGAGCGTCAACAGGATCGAGTCTCCGACCGCCATGCCGACGGAGTCGTTCACCAGCTTGAAACGGTCGATGTCCATCACCATGACGGTCGGCCGAAGATCAGCACTGCTCTTGGCAATGGCCAGCACGGCGTTTAGGCGATCCACGAAAAGCTGGCGGTTCGGCAGGCCGGTCAGATTGTCATAAACGGCGTCATGAAGCAGGCGCTCTTCCGCGATCTTGGCCTCGCTGACATCCGTCAGAGTGCCAACCAGCCGGATCACCTCGCCGTCGGAACCCACCACTGGCCGCGCCTTCAAAGTGAACCATAACGAATGCCCGTCGGGGTTGCGCAAGCGAAAATCCTGTGCGACACGGCCCCGTCCCTGTTCGACCACGCCGTCGAGCGCAGCACGGAAACGGTCGCGATCGTGCGGATGAATGACGTCGATCCACTGCGCCGCAGGGCCATCGAGCGTGCCGCGGGTGAGACCGAGCACGGATTCAGTTTCCGGGCTCGTGAACACCCTGTCGGCTGACACATCCCAGTCCCAGATCAGATCGCCGGCGCCGGTGAGCGCCAGCGCGCGGCGCTCGACATCTGTGACGATCCCCTGTGTCACGCCGCCCGCGAAGGCGTGCTGCATGACGGTAAAGCCGATCAACAGCACAATCAGAACCAGGCCGCCCAGCAAGGCCGGCGCCACGATGTCGTTGGTCACCCAGCCGCCGACCGCAAGCCCAGCCGCGATGACCCAGCACACCAGCAGGAACCAGGTCGGAATCAACAAGACCGCGCGGTCAAATCCCTGGACCGCAAGATAGATGATAACGCCGAAGCCACCGATGGCGACGAATAGGAGCGACAATCGCGCGATGCCGGAGGCGATCGACGGATCGACGAGAGCGACCGCGACGAGCGCGCCTAGAAAGGCGAGCCACGCGATCGCGATATGAGCGTAGCGCACGTGCCAGCGATTGAGATTGAGATAGGCGAACAGGAACACGAGGAGCGTTGCCGCAAGAACCGCCTCGCCGGATGCGCGCCACACGCGCTCGGCGCCGGCGGACATGTCAAACACCTTGCCCCAGAATCCAAAATCAACGCCGATGTACACCAGCACCGCCCAACCAAGCGCAGCGGCCGCCGGGAACATGAAACTGCCCTTGACGACGAAAAGGATCGTCAGGAACAAGGCGAGCAGGCCAGCAATGCCGATCACGATGCCATGATAGAGCGTGAAGCTGTTGACCTTGTCTTTGTAGGTGTCGGGCTCCCATAGATAGATCTGCGGCAACCTGTCGGTGCGCAGCTCCATGATGTAGGTGACCACGTTGCCGGGATCGAGGGTGATGCGGAAGATGTCGGCGGTGGCGCTATCCTGGCGGTCGGGCCGATCGCCTGCGCTGGGCGTCATGTTGACGACGCGGGATAGCCCGAGGTCCGGCCAGAGAATTCTTGATCCCGCCATCTGGTAATGCGGGACCACGATGAGGCGGTCGATCTGCTCGTCGCTCGAGTTGGCGAGCGCGATCACCGCCCAGTTCGTACCGGCCTCGCGGGCCGGAACTTCCATGCGGCGCACGATCCCGTCGCTGCCCGGCGCGGTCGAGACCTGGATACGGCCGCCATCGCTCTTGAGCCGTTCTACCGCGTCGGTAAGATCAATTGCTGCGATGTCGACGCGCACATTGACGGCCTCCACGGCGCGGGCCGGCGACGCAGCCAACGACATGATCCAAATCGCCGCCGCCAAAGCGACGTGCAGAGCCCTCAAGCGGCAATCCTCCGTGCCTGTTTGCTAGCAACCCTTCACCGTCCAGCGCGCTCCATTCTGACTATCGGACCGAGCTACCAAGCGCAAGAAATGCACGTCCTTGAGACGTTCATTGGCCGCACGCTCGACGCTACCCTTCCGCTGCCCTCCCCCGCAAGCGGGGAGACAGTCATTTATTACCCTCTCTGCGGGCAACACCGGGCCTTCGCTTGACCTTCCCGGCTTGCGGGGAGGGGCTTGTTTCCGCGAAGGCTGCGCAATCATCGCTGGGTTTGCCCGCCCAAGTCCGAGGACGGCACGCGGGGAGGTGATCTCGGCGGAACACGTAGCGCGTCAAAATGGCACGATGGCGTCGCTCACATAGAAAGCATGATCTTGCCGATATGGATGCTCGATTCCATCCGCGCGTGAGCTTTGTCGGCTTCCCGGAACGGAAAGATGACGTCGATGACGGGGCGCACCCTGCCGGCGGCGATCAACGGCCAGACATTGCGTTCAACCGCCTGAGCGATGGCCGCTTTGTCGGCGAGCGAACGCGAGCGTAAGGTCGAGCCGGTGTGGTGCAGCCGCTTGAGCATGATGCGGCGGAAATCGACGGTTGCGCGCGGCGAACCCTGGAATGCGATCTGCACGATACGGCCCTCGACGGCCGCAGCCTCGTAATTGCGTTCGATATAGTCGCCGCCGACCATGTCGAGGATCACATCGGCGCCGGCGCCGGCGGTCGCACTTTTCGTCATCGCCACGAAATCCTCGGTCTTGTAATTGATGGCGAGATCGGCGCCGAGCCGGCGACACGCG
Source organism: Xanthobacteraceae bacterium (assembly GCA_030043175.1). Next base: position 9,340 of record JASHYD010000930.1, read on the forward strand.
TCGCATTTCTCAGCAGTTCCGGCGGTGGTCATCACGCGCGCGCCGAACGCCTTGGCGAGCTGGATCGCAACGGTGCCAATTCCGGAGCTGCCGCCATGCACCAGCAGCGTCTCACCTTTTTTGAGGCCGCCGCGCTCGAACACATTGTGCCAGACCGTGAAGAACGTTTCAGGGATGGCGGCGGCCTCGGCGGTCGTCAGGCCGGCTGGAATCGGCAGTGCATGGGTTTCGTGGGCGGCGCAGTACTGCGCATAACCGCCGCCGCTGACGAGGGCGGTAACCTCATCTCCCTCTCTGAAGCGGCGCACGTCGGGGCCGCACATCGCAACCGTCCCGGCAACCTCAAGGCCCGGTATGTCGGTGACTCCTGGCGGCGGCGGATACACGCCCATGCGCTGGGCAACATCGGGGCGGTTGACGCCAGCGGCCGCGACCTTGATGAGAATTTCGCCCTCGCCGGGCTGCGGCACCGGGCGCTCTTGCGCAAGCAGCATCTCGGGACCGCCCGCAGACGTGATGCCGATGGCGGTCATGGTGGTGGGGATCGACATTGGCTCCTCATCAATTGGGGTGTGACATGCTCCCCCGCCTGAAGGCGGGGTCTTCTGCCCCAGCCCCCGCGCAGAGATTTGCGGCCTTCAGGGCAATGCCCACGGCCGTCACCGGAGCTAAGCGGTATGCTTGATCTCCAGCGGCTTTCTCTTGCCGACCCGCTTGCGGGTTCGCTTGGGAGGCTCTTCGGGCAACATCCTGCCCTGACTTACGTTAATTGCACCAACAACGTCCGCATGCCCCTCGCAACCGCGCACTTCGCAGCAAAACCTGTCCCTGGTCGGGCGGTTGTTCGTGTGGGTGTGGCCGCAGTTTGGGTCGGGACAGCGCAACGAAGTATACGGCGCCGGAGTGAACTCGACCCGGCCGCCTCGCTCGTGCTCTTTGTATTCCAGGAATGTCGCAAACATGCTCCATCCCTGGTCGAGGATGCTCCGGCTGAGGCCGCTCTTCTGAGCAACGTTTTTGCCCGGCCCCTCGATGGTACCCTTTCCGCTCGCCGTCATGTTTCGCACCCGGAGCTTTTCCATCCTGTACACGCCGTGGCTCTTGGCGAGGTTGGTGGAAGCCTTGTCCAGAAAATCTCGACGAGTGTTGGCTTCGTGTATGCGAAGCCGGGAGATCTTTCCCTTCACTTTTTGCCAATTGGACGAAAACTTGACCTTACGGGCGAGCTTCTGCTGAAGCTTCGCCGGCGTGGGGCGGATTGCGTCAAAGGCGTTGAGAGGGTCGATGAGCTCTCCGACGGATGTGGCGGCGAACACCGCCACGCCACGGTCGATGCCGATAACCTCGTCCCGGCTCTTAGTCGGGTCAGGAGTTTGACGTGCCCACAAAACGCTAGCGAACCATTTACCGGCCTTGCGGCGCAACGTCACGGAACGCAGTACGCCGCCCAGCGGACGGAAGCCTCGAAATCTGACCCAACCTATTTTCGGCAGCTTGATAGCGCCGTGCTTGTTCAAGCGCTTAAATTCGACATCCTCCGCCGGAAGGGTGAAGGAGTCGTTCTTGAATTTTGGCGTGGGGTGTCCACACAGCCCCTTAAAGAAGCGGCTGAACGCCTCGTCGAGGTCGCGCAGCGCGTTTTGCAGCGCGTGTATGGGGGCAAAGTCGAGCCAGTCGGTCGTCGCTCGGCGACTTGTCAATTCTTTTGCCTGCGCAACATAGGCGAGCGAAAACCCGTAATTCCGGTATTCGTATTCCCGTCGCTCAAGGGCATGGTTGTATTCGCGGC
>JASHYD010000931.1 GCA_030043175.1 Xanthobacteraceae bacterium
GCGGTTGTGCTGGGAGCTGATGGCTTGTCACGGTTCGAGGAGTTGTCCGGTCGAGAGGCCGCTCGGACCGCGATCCTCTACGCCTTCGACTTGATCGAGCATGACGGTGAAGATATGCGCAATCGCCCGTTTCTGGAACGCAAAGCCGTGCTGGCACGCCTGCTGCGCGATACTGAGGCGGCTATCCTGCTTAGCGAACACATTGCCGAAGATGGGCTTACCGTATTCGCGCACGCTTGCCGGCTTGCCGCCGAGGGCATCGTGTCGAAGAGGGTCGATTCTATCGGTCCGGCCCGTGCCGCGTCTGGATCAAGGTCCCCAACCCCGCCAGCATCGCCGCGCAGCGGGAGCGCAACGAGATTTGGAATCGACGAACCCCAGGCAGCGCGCGCCGGCGATGACCCGCCGCAAGAGCAAATTCGGTGCGTGTCGCAGGCTGCCATCGGCAGCTCATCCCCCAATACCCTCCGTGTCGGGTAGATGCCGGTGACGGCAGGGTTGGGCCGGCAAGCGCCCATCGGGATCCCTCCCGATGGGCGCGCCAAGCAAGTATCCGAGCACCACGGAAAAAGTGCATCCAGAATTTCTTGTGCCCGTGAGAGAAATGAAATCTTCGCGCGTTCACTTTACCCACAATTAGCATAATATTTGATGCTTGCGTGAAAAAGCGTGCGGCGGGATCAACCGGCCGTCTCGGGAATATTCGTTCAAGGGAGAGTATCACCATGAGCGATGTTTCTGTTACTGCCGCTGCGGGAACCCCAGGCATTGACGGCAGCACTCACAACAGAATCCTGAGCCCGTCGACCCCGTTCATCATGCGGCCGGTGGCGACGATTCTGCTCACCTTCGGAGTCGCGGCGGCCGGTGCCGTGGCGTTTTTCCAGCTTCCGGTGGCGCCGTTACCCCAGGTCGATTTCCCGACCATCTCGATCGTGGCGCAGCTTCCCGGCGCCAGCCCCGAGGTTGTCGCCACAACAGTGGCGACGCCGCTGGAGCGCCATCTCAGCCAGATCGCCGAGGTCACCGAGATGACGTCGTCGAGCACAGTCGGCTCCGTGCGCATCAATCTGCAATTCGGCCTCAACCGCGATATCAACGGTGCGGCCCGCGATGTGCAGGCCGCAATTAATGCGGCACGCGCAGACCTCCCCACCGACCTGCGTTCCAACCCGACCTACAGGAAGGTCAATCCGGCAGACTCGCCGATCCTGATCTTGGCGCTGACCTCCGACACGATGCGCCAGGGCGAACTCTATGATGCAGCCTCGTCGGTGCTCTCGCAAAAACTGTCCCAGGTCGAGGGCGTCGGCGAAGTCATCGTCGGTGGCAGCTCGCTGCCGGCAGTGCGGGTCGAACTCATTCCGTCGGCGCTGTTCAAATATGGCATCGGTCTTGAGGACGTGCGGGCAGCGCTTGCCTCGGCCAACGCCCACAGCCCCAAGGGCGACATCGAGACGAATGGCCGCCGCTTTCAGATCTACAGCAACGACCAGGCAACCGTTGCCGCCGACTTTCGTGACCTGATCATCGGCTATCGCAACAACGCACCGGTCCGCCTCAGCAACGTCGCCGAGGTCGTCGACGGCAACGAGAACATCCGCAATGCCGGCCTGTTCAACGGCAAGCCGGCGGTGCTCATCACCCTTTATCGCCAGCCCGGCGCCAATATCATTGCGACGGTGGACCGGGCGATGGCGCTGCTGCCGGAATTAAGGGCGTCAATCCCGCCCGCGATTGATGTGACGCCGGCGGTGGACCGCTCGAGGACGATCCGGGCGTCGCTCAAGGAAGTGCAGCGCACGCTCGGTATCGCGGTAATCCTGATGATCCTGGTAGTGTTCCTGTTCCTGCGCAGCGCGCGGGCGACGGTGGTGCCGAGCGTCGCGGTGCCGGTGTCGCTGATTGGCACCTTTGGGGTCATGTACCTCTTGGGTTACAGCATCGACAACCTCTCGCTGATGGCGCTGACCATCGCGACCGGCTTTGTGGTCGACGATGCTATCGTGATGCTGGAAAACATCTCCCGGCACATCGAGGCCGGCATACCCCGGCTCGATGCCGCCATCAGAGGCGCCGGCGAGGTCGGCTTCACCGTGATGTCGATGAGCATCTCGCTGTGCGCGGTATTCATCCCGATCTTGCTGATGGGGGGCATTGTCGGGCGCCTGTTCCGGGAATTCGCAGTGACCCTGTCGGTCGCCATCCTGGTATCGCTCGCGGTGTCGCTCGCCACCACGCCAATGATGTGCGCGCTGCTTCTCAAGCGCGTCGATCACGCGCACAAGGGGCGCTTTCATCGCGCCAGCGAATGGATGTTCGACGCCATGCTGCGCGGTTATGAGCGCAGCCTGCGCTGGGCACTCGACCATTCGCTGCTGGTTCTGCTGATCTTGCTGGCGACAATCGGCATAAACTTTTATCTGTATATCATCATACCCAAGGGCTTCTTCCCGCAGCAGGACACTGGCCGGATGACCGGCAACATCCAGGCCGATCAGAGCATCTCGTTCCAGTTGATGCGGCCGAAGATGGCACAGTTCATCGACACCCTGCTCAAGGACCCGGCGGTGGACACTGCGGTCGCCTACACCGGCGCCGGCGGCGGCGGCGGCGGGTATGCCGGGCAGACCAACGGCGCCTCCGTGTCGGTAGCCCTCAAGCCGCTCTCGCAACGCGACGTCACGGCGGACGAGGTAATCCGGCGGCTGCGCCCCCAGCTGGCGGAGATACCGGGAGCGTCACTGTACCTGCAAGCGAACCAGGATATTCGCACCGGCGGCCGGAGCGCTAACGCCCAGTACCAGTTCACGTTGCAGGCCGACACCGTGGAGGAGCTTTACAGCTGGGCGCCAAGAATCCTTGCCGAATTGCAGCGTTCGCCGCAGCTCGCCGACGTCAACAGCGACCAGCAGGACAAGGGGCTGGAGACCCAGGTGACCATCGACCGCGATACCGCGGCGCGGCTTGGCATCAACGTGGCGCAGATCGATAACACTCTCTATGACGCCTATGGCCAGCGGCAGGTATCGACGATCTACAAGACCCGTCAGCAGTATCACGTGATTATGGAGGTGGCGCCGCGATACTGGCAGGATCCGGAGACCCTCAGGGATATCTTTGTCAGCAAGGCGGGCGGCAACGCCACTGGTACACAGACCACCAATGCCGTTGCCGGCACCGTCAGCGGACCACCGACGGTATCATCGTCGTCAGCTGCCGCGACAGCTGCTACAGTAGCCGCCGACGCAGTGCGCAACCTCGCACTCAACTCGATCGGCAATACCGGGAAGGGAGCCGCATCAACCGGATCGGCGGTAAGCACCAATGCCGAGGCTATGGTGCCGCTGGGTGCCGTAGCCCACTTCTCTTCGAGCAATATCCCGCTTGCCGTCAGTCACCAGGGTCTCTTCGTCGCCACGACCATGTCTTTCAACCTTCCAATCGGCGTCTCACTCAGCGACGCAGTAACCGCCGTTAATGAGGCGATGAAGCGCATCGGTGTCCCGGTCAGTATTCACGGCAGCTTCCAGGGGACCGCTCGGGCGTATGAGGATTCGCTCAAAAACGAGCCCTATCTGATCCTCGCAGCGCTGGTCGCAGTCTATATCGTGCTAGGCGTGCTCTACGAAAGCTACATTCATCCCATCAC